>JAYWAC010000018.1:0-20097 GCA_043782755.1 Pseudomonadota bacterium
AGTTGAAAGGCGTCGTCATTGTAGCGGCTGGGCCGCCGATGACCAACCGCACACTACAGCGCGCAGGCGTAATCGACGACCAGTTGCACAGTTTCGATGCCGCCGTAATCGTTGATGTCGAGCTTGTAGACCGCGCGGATATTGTTGGCCTTGACGAACCACGGTTCGCCGGCCGCACCAAAGGCAATCGCTGCGACCGTGCCCCGCCCGTCACGCGGCGACAGCACCAGCCGTGCGTGCTTGCCGCCCACCACGCGTCGATCTTCGATGTGGAACTGACCTTCGAAACGCGGCTCGGGAAAGCCCTGGCCCCAGGGCGCAATAGCCGCCAGTTCGCGCGCGAGGTTCAAGGAGAACTCACCGACGCCAAGTTCGCCATCGGTGTCGATGCGCCGCTCGCGAGTCTCGGCGTCCAACAGCTCCCCGACCTGCGCGGTGAAGGCCGCAGTAAAGGCCGGCAGCGCATCGCGCGTCAACACCAGACCAGCCGCCATCGCATGACCACCGAACTTGGACAGCAGTTCAGGATGACGGGCCGCGACGGCATCGAGCACATCGCGAATGTGCAGGCCCGGGATCGAACGCGCCGAGCCTTTGATGGTGTCCTTGTCAGCTGGCGCAAAGGCGATGGTCGGTCGATGAAACCTATCTTTGACCCGCGCTGCGACGATGCCTATCACACCCTGATGCCAATCTTCGTCGAATAGGCAGAAAGCGGCCGGCAGTTCATGGCCAAGCTGGCGCTTGAGTTCCGCCTCGATACTGTCGAAGGCGGTCTCGCGCATCACGTCTTCCAGTTCACGCCGCTCGCGATTGAGCGCATCAAGCTGATCGGCGATCGCCGCGCAACGATCAGCGTTGTCGCTCAACAGGCATTCGATGCCTAGCGACATATCCGACAAGCGTCCAGCCGCATTCAGACGTGGACCGACCGCGAAACCGAGATCGCTCGCCGTGAGCCGCGCACGATTGCGCCCACCGACCGCGATCAGCGCACTGATACCTGGCTGACATTGGCCCGCACGAATACGCGCCAGGCCCTGCGCCACCAGGCGACGATTGTTCTGATCGAGCGGCACCACGTCGGCCACGGTGCCGAGTGCAACGAGATCGAGCAGGGTGGCGAGATTCGGTTCGGTAATGCCGCGTGCGCTGAACCAGCCTTGTTCGCGCAGATGGGTGCGCAAGGCCGTCATGACATAGAAGATCACACCCACACCCGCTAGCGATTTACTGGGGAACAAATCGTCCGGCAGATTCGGATTGACGATGGCTTCGGCCTGCGGCCGCGACGCGCCCGGCAGATGATGATCGGTGATCAACACGCGCATCCCGTATTCATTCGCGCGCGCCACACCGGCACTGCTGGAAATGCCGTTGTCGACAGTGATGATGAGCGTTGGTTGTTGCTGAGCGGCGAGATCGACGATCTCAGGGGTCAAACCATAGCCGTATTCGAAACGATTCGGCACCAGATAACCGACATCGCTGGCACCCATCGCGCGCAAGGCGCGCAGCGCAAGCGCGGTGCTGGTCGCGCCATCAGCATCGAAATCGCCGATCACAAGAATGCGACCGCCGTCCTTCATCACTGCGGCAATCAGACGCACGGCATCCGCGCTGCCGCCCAGCTCGGTGGCGGGCAGCAGACCTTTGAGTGAAGTATCGAGCAGCGCCGGCGAAGTAATGCCGCGCGCGGCCAAGACGCGACGCGTGACTGCATGCAATTCAGCCGGCAGAAAAGCATCGCCCGGCACCGCGCGTTGCACGATGCGTGGACGCGGCAATAGGCTGGCCGGTGTCACGCTGCGGTCAGTTCGTGACGCGCTCATCGTAACCGCAACACTTCTTGAACTTCTTGCCGCTGCCGCAGGGACACAGGGCGTTGCGCGGCGTCTTCGGCGCTTCGCGCAGCAACGGCGCGGGCGCCGAGAAATCCACCGCACGCGGGTCAGGCCCGGCGGCGCGTTCGCTACGAAAATGGCCATCGATGGCCTGCACCGCCACCATCACCGCGTCAAACGCCGCATCGAGATCCGGGTATTCCTCTTCGATGTCGTCATCCTCGCCCATGCCGAGCACATTGAGTGGCGTGAACCATTCCGGCTGTTCTTCCATCAAGGCCGCCCAGGTATCGCGATCGAAAGCGGTGCCCAGCAGAAAGCCGGCACACCATTCCGACACGCCCCACTGCGCGCCGCGCAGGAATACCGGCACCAGCGCCGGCGTGTCCTTGGTGATTTCTGCGGCGAGGGCGTGATAGTGGCGCGTGATGAGCGCGAGGATACTGGCGGCTTGTGCCTCATCGGCAAATTTCGGCTTCTTGCGTGCCTCTTCCATGTCCCAGATGCGCGTCAGCCAGAGCGCCGGCACCACCAGTCGCGGCGACATCAAAATCGCGGTCAGATAGCCATCCAACACGCCGACATCCATGGAGGTCTCTTCAATGGCAGGGTGGGCGAGGAATTCATCGAGCCCATCGAGCTCAGTGTTGGTCAAGGGTTGGGCGGCTGGCTGCATGGCGTGGAACTCGAATCAGCGAAAAGTGAACGCAACCGCCGCAGCAATTGCAAATGAAATACGGCGATGGTGCCGCGCATCGCCGCTAGTGTGCGCCACGGATGAAGGTCTGTCCCGCTCACTGCGTGTCTTCATCGCGCGCACGCCGCAAGCCATCGAGAAACACGCCTGCCCGTCGCCACAAGCGCCAGCGCGCGGCGCGCGTCATGAGCAGTTCGCCGTGCTGATCGTGGATGACCAGGCTCGCGAGCCGGCCACTCGCCAACGCGGCGCAAGCCGGCGTCAGCACCTCGCGTGCGAAACGCGTGATATCGAAATCACCGGGCTCGACGTGATCGACCAGCAGCGCGTCACCCGTCACCGCACGCAACACCTCGGTGAACTCACGCTTGTCAGCATGGTGGGCGATACCCGCATGACGCGCACACGCCGCGAGCAGTGCATCGTCACCCAACACCGCGCCGCGCGACCCGACTTTCAGTAGCGGCGCCGTGCCACCACCCCAGAACCACACGCTGTTGATCGGCGCACGGCCCTCGGCGACGCGCGCCAGATTGGTCGGCGCCTCATAGAGCACCATCTGCGCCTCGGTCATGAGACGGTTCAAAGCGCCGGCACGACGCAGCGCGCTAAGACTGTCTTCCACCGCGTGACCACGCAGACTGCGCGGTGAGGCCAAGGCCAGCGAGACGGGCGCCGCCATGCGCACATACCAACGCGTCGGCGCGGCGGCACGTTCGAAATGGAGTTCACTGTCGGCAAAGCCAGCGTTCAAATGGGCCAGCAATGCGTCGCTTTCATCGGCGTCGAGAGCCACGCTCTCAGCGTCGAACATGATCACCCGCGTCGGGTCAGCGCGCAGATGTACCGGGTCGGCACGCAACCAATGAGCAGGTACGAAGTCGGCACCGAAATCATGACAGGCACTCACACTCGCCACGCCTTCATGGGCCTCGTGGCCAAACCAGGCCAGCATTGCCGCATCGACATCGGCATACCGCGCGGGCAGCAGCTCGGCACGCGCCAGCAGGCGCGCGACGCGCATCGCTGTGGGCTCGCTCGTGATGTTCAGCAAATGGTCGAGCAGATAAGGGGCGAGAACGTCGAGACGCGCACTCATGATTACAAGGGCATCACGTATGCGTAAGGCGCATGCGTGATGTAAGGATGGATAGGCCTCGGCCCTGAGGCGGGCACGCTGGCCTACAGATGGTCGAGGATGGCGCGCTTGACCGCGTCACTCTCAGCCGGGATCTCGATCACACCGCCAGCGCTCTGCTTGATGGCGGTATCGGGATCCTTCAAACCGTGGCCGGTCAGGGTGCAGGTCACGATGCTGTCTTCCTTGATGCGACCCGACTCGATGTCGCGCAGTGCGCCACCAAGCGCAATGGCCGAGGCCGGCTCACAGAAGATGCCTTCCTGCTCAGCGAGCTCGCGCTGAATCTTCAGGATTTCTTCGTCCGTCATGCTCTTGAATTCACCGCCCGACTCGCGTGCCGCCGCCCAGGCCAGGTCCCAGGATTGTGGATTGCCGATGCGGATCGCGGTGGCGATGGTCTCGGGCAGTTCTATGGGATGACCGGCGATAAAAGGTGCGGAACCCGCCGCCTGATAGCCGAGCATCACCGGGCGAGTATCAGTCACGGCCGGTCGTTCGAACTTGCAAGTGTCGTCGCACCAGGCGCAGGCCGCAGTCGCTGGTTTGACACCTGCGTATTCCGAGAAGCCTGTCCAGTAGGCGCTGATATTGCCGGCATTGCCGACCGGAATGCAGTGATAATCAGGCGCACGACCCAGTGCGTCGACGATTTCAAACGCGGCGGTCTTCTGGCCCTGCAGGCGATAGGGATTGATCGAGTTGACGATGGTCACCGGCGCGACATCGGCCATCTCTTTCACGATGCGCATGCCGTCATCGAAGTTGCCCTTGATCTGAATGACCACCGAGCCTTGGATCATGGCTTGCGCCAACTTGCCGAGTGCAATCTTGCCTTCCGGGATCAACACGAAGCAACGGATGCCGGCACGCGCCGCATAGGCCGCAGCCGAGGCCGAGGTATTGCCGGTCGAGGCACAGATAATAGCCTGCGCGCCGTCGTTGACGGCCTGGGTGACGGCCATGGTCATGCCACGGTCCTTGAACGAACCGGTGGGGTTGAGCCCTTCGAACTTGAGGTAAATCTCGCAGCCACGACCGCGCTTGCGCGACATGTTCTCAAGCTTGATGAGTGGCGTGTCGCCCTCGCAGAGGCTCACGATGCGCGTGTCCTTGGTGACCGGCAAGCGGTCGCGATAGCGTTCGATGAGACCAGCGTAACGCGGCATCACGCGAATTCCTCCATGCGGATGCGAGTGAGTTTGGCGCCGATGCCGGGCAGGCGCGCGATGCGCTCGACGGCGGCATTCATAGCCGCCTCACCGACGCGGTGGGTGAGAATGATAATGGGCACGGTGGCATCGCCGTCGGCCGCCTCGGGCTGACGGATAGCCTCGATGCTGATGCGCAAATCGGCCAGGATACGGGTGATGTCGGCCAACACACCAGGCTGGTCAACCGCTGACAAACGCAGGTAATAAGCGCTCTCGATGTCGGCCATCGGCAAGATCGGCGCTTGCGAAAGACTATCGGCGCGGAAGGCCAGATGGGGCACGCGGTTGTTGGGGTCAACAGTCAGCGCGCGCACCACGTCGACGATATCCGCCACCACCGAGGAGGCGGTGGGTTCGGCACCGGCGCCGGCGCCCGACAGCAGCATGGGGCCGACCGCATCGCCACGAATCAGAATGCCGTTCATGACGCCATTGACGTGGGCCAGCATCACACGGCGCGGCACCAGGGTCGGATGCACCCGCAGTTCTATACCCTGCAGGGCACGCTTGGCGAAGGCCAGATGCTTGATGCGGTAACCCAAGGCCTCGGCGTAACGCACATCGTCAAGCGTGATATCGCGAATGCCCTCGATGTGAATTTTACCAAACTGCAATGGGATGCCGAAGGCGATCGAGGCCAGGATAGTGAGCTTGTGAGCAGCGTCAACGCCGTCGATATCAAAGGACGGATCGGCCTCGGCGTAACCCAGCGCCTGCGCTTCAGCCAACACCTCGGCGAAGTCCGCCGCACGCTCGCTCATAGCCGTCAGCATGTAATTGCAGGTGCCGTTGATGATACCGGCGAGCCATTCAACGGTGTTGCCAGACAGCGCTTCGCGTAAAGTCTTGATGATCGGAATGCCGCCAGCGACGGCCGCTTCGAACGCGACCGTCAGCCCTTGCGCTTGAGCGCGGGCGAATACTTCATTGCCATGTAAGGCGATCAGCGCCTTGTTGGCGGTGACCACATCCTTACCGTTATCGAGCGCGCGCATTACCAGTTCGCGCGCCGGATCGGTGCCACCGATCAATTCGACCACGATCTCGATATTGGGGTCGTCGACGACGGCGAAAGGATCGGTGGTGAGACGAATGCCGCTGGTGTCTATCGGGCGTTGCTTGTCGAGATCGCGCGCACTCGCCGCGACCACTTCGATATTGCGCCCGGCACGCCGCGCGATCTCATCGCGGTTGCGCGCCAAGACATTGAGCGTGCCGCAGCCGACCGTACCGAGACCCAGCACGCCGATCTTGACCGGCGACAATTGCACACGACGTCGCGCCATCGTTCAGCCTCCCACGCCGGCGCCATTGCGCAGCATGTCCTTGATACCCCGGATCGCCTGGCGTGAGCGATGGGCGTTTTCGATCAGGGCGAAGCGCACATGGTCGTCACCGTATTCACCGAAGCCGATACCCGGCGAGACCGCGACCTTGGCTTCTGCCAACAACAGTTTGGAAAATTCCAGCGAACCCATGGCGCGCCATGGCGCGGGGATGCGCGCCCATACGAACATCGTGCCGCGCGGCTTCTCCACTTCCCAGCCGACTGATTGCAGGCCTTCCCACAGCACATCGCGGCGCATTTGATACATGTCGCGAATCTCAGCCACGCAGTCCTGCGGTCCTTCCAAGGCGGCGATCGCGGCGACCTGGATGGGCGTGAACATGCCGTAGTCGAGATAAGACTTGAGCCGTGCCAGCGCGTAGACCAGATCGGGATTGCCGACCATGAAACCAATGCGCCAGCCCGGCATGTTGTAGGACTTCGACAGCGTGAAGAATTCCACGCAGAAATCCTTGGCGCCCGCTACCTGCATGATGGACGGCGCCTGGTAGCCGTCGAACACCAGATCGGCATAGGCCAGATCGTGCACCACATAAATATTGTGCTCGCGCGCGACCGCCACCACACGTTCAAAGAACTCGAGGTCAACGCACTGCGCGGTGGGATTGCTCGGGAAATTGAGCAACAGCATCTTGGGCTTGGGCCAGGAATTCTTGATCGCGCTGTCGAGTTCTTGGAAGAAGTCGATACCGGGGCCTATCGGCACGTGACGGATGTCGGCGCCCGCGATCACGAAGCCGTAAGGATGGATCGGATAGGCCGGGTTCGGCACCAGCACCGCGTCACCGCGATCAACGGTCGCCATGGCGAGATGGGCGAGGCCTTCCTTGGAACCGATGGTGACTATCGCTTCCTTGTCGGGATCGAGATCGACGTCGTAGCGGGTCTTGTACCAGTTGCAGATGGCGAGGCGCAGGCGCGGAATCCCACGCGATACCGAGTAGCGATGGGTATCGTCGCGCTGCGCGGCCTCGATCATCTTGTCGACGATGTGTTTGGGCGTCGGTTGATCGGGGTTGCCCATGCTGAAATCGATGATGTCTTCACCGCGGCGCCGCGCCGCCATCTTCAGATCCCCCACCACGTTGAAGACGTAGGGCGGCAAACGATCGATACGGGAAAATCCAGTGCTCACGGCGGTGTTCGCTGACAGGCGGTGGGATATCAAGAGCCGGCAAAGCTAGCCGCTTGAACCGGCAGTGTCAAACGGATTACACCGCCAACGCACGAGGAAGTGTGGAAGAGTCCACGTAAGCGCGACTGATGGGCTGCGCCGCATGGCAGGCTTGCGCTAGGATGAGGCCGTTAGCTAGCCCGCCCATTGTGCGTCCAGGAGTTCGCCCACGGCGATGGAATTGCCCCGCCCCGCCCATCGTTGCGGCCCGCAGCATCGCCAGGGCCATCCTGCGTGCTGAGTCCCGCCACGCAAGAGCCATCAGCCATCGCGCTGAGCAAGGGTCTCGATGACGTGGTGGTTGAATTGTTATTCGCCAACGCACGCACCGGCGAAGCCATTACCCTGATTGTCGCCATCACCCTGGCCGCCACGCAATGGCCCGCACTCGGCAGCTTACGGGCCGGTGGCTGGTTTATCGGCATGCTGCTAGTGCTGCTGGCGCGCGGCGCCCTGCGACGCGCCTACCGACGACGTACCGCGATGGCCGGTGACAGCGCCTTCTGGGGACGCGCATTTACCGTCGGCGCGGTCGCCACTGGCCTGGTGTGGGGCGCGGCCGCCCAAGTGCTGATGGTCTCACCGGCCCTCGAACACTCCGTCATTATCATCATGGCTATCGCCGGCATGACCTCGGCCGCCGTGCCCTACCTGGCGCCGCTGCCCCTGGCCTTCCATCTGTATGCCGCCGGCGCGGTGCTACCGGCCGCGCTGCGCTTCCTGTTCGGCGGCACGCCGCTCTATGTCAGCATCGGCATGTTGATGGTGGTGTATCTGCTCGGCATTGCGCGCAGCGCGCACTTGTTCGGACGCTGGCTGCGCGAAGCCCATCGCCTGGCGCGTGACGAAGCAACTAAAGCCACCGAACTGGAACTCATGGCGCGCGAACTGGCCGAGGCCCACGAGCGCGCCCAGGCGGAAACCGCGCGACGCCTGGCGTTGGAACGCGGTCGCGCCAATCTCGAAGTGGAGATCAATGCCTCACTCGCGACGGTGGTCGACGAACGTACCGCCGAGCTGCGCCAAACCCTGACGGTCATGACCGCCACGCGCGAACAACTCGATGCCGCGCTGGTCGCCGGTCGCATGGCCTTGTTCGAAGTCGACACTCGAACTCGCGTTGTAAAACTCTCCGAGCATTGGTCACAGATGCTGGGCGGCCCGGCGGTGGTCACCATCACCACCATGCGCGAATTGATGCAGCTCACTCACCCCGACGATCGCCCCGCCATCCGCCGTGCCTATCGCGATGCCTTGCGCGGCACCAACAGCGTTTATGTGGTCGACCACCGCGTGAGCGATCGGTACGGCGGCTGGTTGTGGATAGAGAGCCGCGCGCGCGTGGTCTCAACCAGCGGCCAGGGTCGTACCCTCGCCCTGGTCGGCACCAATTGTGATATTTCGGCGCGCAAGGAAAATGAAAGCCGCCTGCGCCATCAGGCTTATCACGACCCCCTCACCGGACTCGCCAACCGCGCTTTCCTGCGCGAACGTCTGCAGGAAATGATCTACCGCGCCGAGCGTCACAATCACACGCTCGCGGTGCTCTGCCTGGATCTCGATCACTTCAAGGTCATCAACGATTCCAACGGCCATGCCGCCGGCGATCAACTGTTGCGCGCCGCCGCTGCGCGACTGTCGAATTCGGTCCGCCAGGGCGACGTGGTGGTGCGCCTCGGCGGTGACGAATTCGCGGTGTTGCTGGAAGGCCCGCTGCATACCGAGACCATCGCCGCCATCGCACGCAAGATCCTGTCGCGTATCAACAGCCCGATCACGGTCGACGAACACGAGCATGCACTGTCGACCAGCATCGGCGTGAGCTGCTTCCCGACCGATGGCCGCACGCCCGACGAATTGTTGACGCGCGCCGATCTGGCGATGTACAGCGCCAAGGAAGCCGGTCGCAACGACTTTCGCTTCTTCACCGCCGAGCTACACGACCAGATCCAGGAAAAGGCCCAGCTCATGGCCGGCCTGCAGAGCCCCTTCTTGCAGCAGCAGTTGTGGCTCGCCTATCAACCGCGCGTCAATTGTCACAGTGGCGAAGTGCTGAGCGTCGAAGCCTTGTTGCGCTGGTCCCATCCGGAACTCGGCGAGATCTCACCGGAACGCTTCGTACCACTGGCGGAACAGACCGGCATCATCGTGCAGCTCGGCGAATGGGCGCTGCGCACCGCCTGCGCGCAGTACCGCGCCTGGTGCGATGCCGGCGTCAGCCTGGAACGGGTGGCGGTCAATCTCTCCATGCGCCAGTTGCTGGAGCCGGATCTGGTGGAACGCATCGTCGCCATCCTCGACGAACAGAGTCTTGCGCCCCATCAACTCGAACTTGAGATCACCGAGAGTATGGCGATGCAGCACCCCGATGCCGTACTGGAGACCTTGTCGCGACTCAACAGCCATGGCGTACGCATCGCTCTCGATGACTTTGGCACCGGCTATTCCTCGCTCGCCTATCTGAAACGTTTTCCCATCGACGACCTCAAGATCGATCGCGCCTTCGTCAGCGGCGTGCCCCATGACGCCGAAGACGTTGCCATCGCACGCGCCATCCTGGCGCTGGCCCGCAGTCTCAATCTGACGCCGGTAGCCGAAGGTGTCGAGACCGTCGAGCAGCGGGATTTTCTGCAAGCCGAGGGCTGTCTTGAGATGCAGGGTTATCTCTACAGCGAACCGCGCTCGGCGGCGGCGCTGCAATTGACGCGCAGGACGGAGGCGGCGTCGGCGGGTTGAGGGGTCGGGGCCCTGGAACGAATGTCTGGTTAAAATCGGACTACCCGGGTGCCGACGATGACGGCCACCGCTTCTGCAACGACAGCCGTTTATACTGGCTTTGTTCACCACCGAGCCCAGCGCCATGACCAGTACCGCTCTCGACCTGGCCCGCCGCCAGCTGCTGACACCTACCGGTGTCGAATTTCACGATCTGGAAAAGGTGCTCGCCGATCTGTGCGGGCGCCAAGTCTCACTCGCCGACATCTATCTCGAATTCACGCGCAGCGAGGGCTGGAGTCTCGAAGATGGCATCGTCAAGGAGGGCATACACAGCATTCGCCAGGGCGCCGGTGTGCGCGCAGTGAGCGGCGAGCAGACCGGCTTTGCCTATTCCGACGATCTGACTGTGCCGGCCTTACTTGAAGCGGCACGCACCGCGCGCGCCATCACGCGCCAGGGTCAGGCCCGCGATGTGCGCATCGTGACCAAGGACAGCGCGCCGGCGCTCTACGCGGCGGTCGATCCGCTGCTCGAAATCGACGCTGCCGACAAGCTCGCACTCATGCGTCGTCTCGATGCGCGACTGCGCGCGGCGGACGCCTGCGTGCGCGAAGTGATGGTGAGTCTGTCGGGGCAATACAGCGCGATGATGGTCGCGACTTCCGACGGCACGCTCGCCGCCGATCTGCGGCCGCTGGTGCGCCTCAATGTCACGGTTATCGTCGAACGCGATGGTCGGCGCGAAACCGCCAGTCACGGCGGCGGCGGGCGCACCGGTTACCTGGCCTTGTTCGATGACGGTCGTCCCGAGCACATCGCCGATGAAGCCTTGCGTCAAGCGCTGGTCAGTCTTGATGCGGTCGAAGCGCCGGCCGGTGAAATGACCGTGGTGCTGGGTCCGGGCTGGCCCGGCATACTGCTGCACGAAGCTATCGGTCACGGCCTTGAAGGCGATTTCAATCGCAAGGGCACCTCGGCCTTCGCCGGGCGCATCGGCTCGCAGGTTGCCTCGCCGCTTTGCACCGTAGTTGACGACGCCACCTTGCCGCTGCGTCGCGGTTCCTTGAATGTCGATGACGAAGGCGTGCCGGGTCAGCGCACGGTATTGATCGAAAACGGACGCCTGTGCGGCTACATGCAGGACCGCCACAACGCCAGCCTCATGCACGTGCCGACCACTGGCAATGGTCGCCGCCAGTCCTATTCGCATCGCCCCATGCCGCGCATGACCAATACCTACATGCTGCCGGGCGAGAGCGAGCCGGCCGAGATCATCAAGAGTGTCAAGCGCGGCCTCTATGCCGTGAGCTTCGGCGGCGGCCAGGTCGACATCACCAACGGCAAGTTCGTGTTCAGCGCGGCCGAGGCTTATCTCATCGAAGACGGTCGCGTGACCGCGCCGGTCAAGGGCGCAACCTTGATCGGTAACGGTCCCGATGTGCTGACGCGGGTGTCCATGGTCGGCAAAGATCTCGCACTCGACAACGGCATCGGTACCTGCGGCAAGGACGGCCAGTCGGTGCCTGTCGGTGTCGGTCAGCCGACCATCAAGATCGACAGTTTGACGGTGGGTGGAACGCGGACTTGAGATCGAGCGCGGCCTACCACTGTGGGTCCGACTTCAGTCGGACATTCAAGTCGATCTGCGCTGCATAGGCACTGGAATGAATGTCCGACTGAAGTCGGACCCACGATGACTACAAGCTTACTTTAAGGGAACCTCATGAATCTCACCCAACGCGGTATCTTCCTATTAAGCGAAGGCATGAGCGCCGGCGAACTCGCCGCCGCCGCGCAACACATCGAACGCTTGGGCTACGGCGCGATCTGGTTTCCCGAAGCGGTCGGCCGCGAGCCGGTGCTGGCGGCAAGCTGGGTGCTGGCCAATACCAGCAAGCTCATCGCCGCCACCGGTATCGTCAATATCTACAGCCGTGACCCGATGGCCTGCGCGATGATGCAACAGACTTTGACCGAACAATCGCGCGAGCGCTTTCTGCTCGGCCTCGGTGTCTCGCACACGCTGTTCGTCAATCTGCGCGGCCATGAATACGGCAAGCCGCTCGCAACCATGAAGAGCTATGTCGAGAACATCGCCGCTTGTCACAAGATGATAGCGATCAAGAAGAACCTTGCGGTGGAAGGCATGGCGGAACAACCGCTGACGCGCGCCGACGACGGCACATTGCAGGCCCCGGTCGGTGCAATGCCGATCATCCTCGCCGCGCTCGGACCGAAGATGACCGCGCTGTCGGGGCAGATTGCGCAGGGCTCACATCCCGCCAATACGACGCCCGAACATACCGCTGCGGCGCGCGCGATACTCGGCCCCAAGCCGTGGCTCGCACCGATGCAACGCGTGTGTCTGACCAAGGATGCCAGCACCGCACGCCGCGTCGGCCGTCAGTTGCTCGCGCTCTATCTCGGCCTACCCAATTATCTCAACATGTGGCGCGACTACGGCTATACCGATGCCGACTTCGAACAGGGCGGTAGTGATCGTCTGATCGACGCAATGTTGGCCTGGGGAGATGAGAAGACGGTGTGGACGCGGGTGCAGGCTCATCTCGATGCCGGCGCGAGCCATGTGCCGATAGTACCGATCAATCCCGACAATCCGTCGCTGCCCTGCTGGCGCGCGATTGAGGCGTTCGCGCCTTGAATGTCAAATGGAAGCGGAGCGCCGTCCCCTTCTCCTCTTGTGTGCGTCTGACTTCAGTCGGACATCCACGCCAAGGCTTGCCTCAATGGCGCACCATCGAATGTCAGACTGAAGTCTGACCCACAATAGAAAAAGCGATTCGGAGGTACTCAGAATCTTTCCAGCTCCGGATGCGCCACCTGCCCGCGATGCACATGCATGGCGCCGAACTCTGCACAGCGATGCAAAGTCGGCACCGCCTTGCCAGGATTCAACAAGCCCTTCGGATCGAAAGCCTTCTTGATCGCAAAGAAGCTTTCCAACTCGGCGGTGCTGAACTGCAAGCACATCTCGTTCAACTTCTCGATACCGACACCGTGTTCACCGGTGACCGTGCCACCGACCGCCACGCAGATTTCAAGGATACGGCTGCCGAGTTGGGCGGCGCGCTGCATCTGGTCATCGTCATTGGCGTCGAAGGCGATCAAGGGATGGAGATTGCCATCGCCGGCGTGGAACACATTGGCGACCGGCAATGCATATTCGCGTGACAGTGCGCTGATGTTCTCCAGCACTTCGGCCAGGCGCTTACGCGGAATCGTGCCGTCCATGCAGAAATAATCGGGCGCGATGCGACCGATGGCGGGGAAGGCCGATTTGCGCCCCAGCCAGAAGCGCAGGCGTTCCGCTTCATCCTGCGAGACCCGCAACGTAGTCGCACCGGCGCGCTTCAACACCGCGCTCACCACTTCAATCTGGGCCGCGACATCCACCGTATTGCCATCGACCTCACACAACAAAATCGCTTCGGCATCGAGCGGATAGCCGGCCTGGCAATAAGCCTCGGCGACTTCGATGGCAAGCTTGTCCATCATCTCGAGACCGGCAGGCACCAGACCCGCCGCAATGATCGCCGCCACCGCACTGCCCGCTGCTTGCACGGAATCAAATGCAGCGAGTACTACGCGCGCCAGCGCGGGGCGCGGCAAGAGTTTGACCGTGACTTTCATGACGATGCCCAACAGGCCTTCCGAGCCGTGTATCAAGGCCAACAGGTCGAAACCCGGCGCATCGAGACCACGTCCGCCCAAGGTCATCCACTCGCCTTCGATGGTGAGGATTTCGACTTCCAGCACGTTATGCACCGTCAGCCCGTATTTCAGGCAATGCACACCACCGGAATTCTCGGCGACATTACCGCCGATGGTGCAAGCGATTTGCGACGAGGGGTCAGGCGCGTAGTAGAGGCCGAAAGGAGCGGTTGCTTCACTGATGGCGAGATTGCGCACACCCGGTTCGACCGTCGCGGTGCGATTGGCGACATCAATATCGAGGATACGATTGAAGCGCGCGAGGGACAGCAGGCATCCATCGACCAGCGGCAGCGCGCCGCCAGACAAGCCCGTGCCGGCACCGCGCGTGACCAGCGGCACGTCGAATTCAGCGCAGAGTCGCACCACATCTTCGACTTGGGTCCGGGTCTCGGGCACCACCACCACGCGCGGCATGGCGTGGTAGGCCGACAAGGCATCGCACTCGTAGGGCCGCTTGGCCTCATCGGTGGTCAACAGCGCGCCGGGCGGCAAGCAAGCGGCGAGGCGCGCTTCAAATGTCATAAGGTGAACACGTCAGGCAGTGAATTTGTAATCGGACGGAATGACGATGACGCCGGCCGGCGTCATGGTGAAACGCTTGGCATCACGCGCCTTGTCAAAACCGATCTGCTCGCCCGGCGGCACCTGCACCTGCCTGTCGAGGATGCAGCGTCGCAGCTGTGCGCCCTCGCCGACCTTGACGTCGGAGAACAGGATTGAATCCTCGACGGTCGCGCCATCGTCGATATAAACGCGGTTGCCGAGCACGCTGTGATTAACGCCACCACCGGCGATGACCGTGCCGCCGGAAACGATCGAATTCACGCAGATGCCTTCGTTGCACGAGCGGCCAGGCACGGTGCGCGCTGGCGGGCGCTGGGTCTGATACGTGCGAATCTGCCAGTCGGCCTGGTAGAGATCGAGCGGCGGCTCAAGCTCAAGCAGATCCATATTGGCCTCGTAGTAGTCGTCGAGATCATCGAGCCTACGCCAGTAACGGTCCTGGGTAACGCGGCCTGAGCTACCGCCGAAGCGATAGGCCACCACGCGCTTGAACATCTGCATATTGTCGCCGATCAGGGCCGACAGCGGCGCCTCGATGGGGCGCTTGCCATCCAGCAGCTTGAGCAGTTCGACGAGCTTGCGGCGCTTGAAGACGAACACCCGCATCGGCCACACCAGATTGTCGTCCGGCCCGGGTGTGGTGGCATCGGTGCGCACGCCCTTGACGTCGATACCGTCGACTTCGAGGGCGACCGGGAAGGTCGCGCCATAGGCATTGACCGCCGGTACGCCAGCGATGGTCACGTCGGCGCCGTGCTCGGCGTGGAAGGCCAGCACCGCAGCATAGTCCATGCGGTAAATCTGCTCGCCCGAGACCAGGATGATGTTCTCCTCCTTGACGCCGTCCAAGAGGTAGAGGTTCTTGTACAGCGCGTCGGCCACGCCGGCATAGGTCGACAGCGTGTTATTGATCGGCGGCGTCACCGGCATGATGTATTCGCCCAGATCGGTATTGAATATCGACCAGCCGTCGCGAATGTGATTCTGCAGGGACAGGGAGTTGTACTGGGTCAACACCATGATACGGCGCAGCCCGGAGTGCAGGCAGTTGGTCAGCGCGAAATCGATGATGCGGTAGGTACCGCCAAATGGCATGGCGGCAATCGCGCGGCGCGCGGTCAGCGGTTCGAGCACCTTGCCATCACCGATGGCGAGGACCATGGCCAGCGTGTCGTTGAGGTCAGAGATCAGCATAGCTTCGGGCCCTGCGTAGGGCCGCGCATTATACGCGGCGCCGAAGCGGAGAGAAGGGTTAGCCGACTTGCACCGAAATAACCCCGGGGCAGACCCAGCCCAAGGTGTGCGCATGGTCCCACTATCGCGCCCAGGCCCGGGCGCTATTGCGCGCAAGCTGGTGGTTTGGTCGCCCGCCGTCGCTATAATGCCGCCACCGCCGCACTCGGCACTGTTGCACTCACCGGCTCCCTCGCTTCAAGCATGGCGGAAGAATTCCTAGTCAACATCACGCCGCAGGAGACGCGGGTCGCCGTCATCGAGAACGGCGTGCTGCAGGAACTCGCCATCGAACGCACCCGCAATCGCGGGCTGGTCGGCAATATCTATCTGGGGAAAATCAGCCGCGTGCTGCCCGGCATGGGCGCGGCATTTCTCGACATCGGCCTCGATCGCACCGCCTTTCTGCACGTCTCGGACATCGCCGCCGCCAGCCGGCGCGCCGAGGAGAGCGGCCATGAAGTCTCCATCGAACAGGCCGTGCGCGAGGGCGAGACCCTGGTCGTGCAGGTCACCAAGGACCCGCTCGGCACCAAGGGCGCACGTCTCACCACTTATATCAGCGTGCCTTCCCGCTACCTGGTATTCATGCCCGGCTCGAGCACGGTCGGCATCTCGCAGCGGATCGAGGACGACGGTGAACGTTCGCGTCTGCGCGACCTGATTGTCTCGTTGCAGCCGGACTTAAGGCCGATAGACGACCTCGCCACGACCGCCGACCTGACTCGCTTCAGCGATAGCGGCGCCCATGCCGGCGGCTATATCGCGCGCACCGCCGCCGAGGGCGTCTCCGGCACCGACTTGGCGACCGACATGGCCTTTCTCAACCGCCTGTGGCTGTCCATCCAGGAACGCCTGGCGGTGGCCCGCGCGCCCGCCTGCGTGCACGAAGACCTGCCGCTGGTATTGCGCACCCTGCGCGACGTGGCGGTGGCCTCGGTCGAGAAAGTGCGCATCGACTCCAACGAGAACTACATCAAGGTCTGCGAGTTCGCCGCCGAGTTCACCCCTGAACTGGTGGCGCGCATCGAACACTACCCCGGCGAGCGTCCGATCCTTGACCTCTATTCGACCGAGGATGAAATCCACCGCGCCCTGCAACGCAAGGTCGAACTCAAATCCGGCGGCCATCTCATCATTGATCAGACCGAGGCCATGACCACCATCGACGTCAACACCGGTGGTTTCGTCGGCCACCGCAATCTCGAAGAGACCATCTTCAAGACTAATCTCGAGGCCGCTCAGGCCATCGCGCGGCAACTGCGGCTGCGCAATCTGGGCGGCATCATCATCATCGACTTCATCGACATGACCGAGGCCGATCACCAGCGCCAGGTGCTACGCGCGCTGGAGAAAAGCCTGGAACGTGATCACTCCAAGATCACGGTCAGCGAACTGACCTCGTTGGGGCTGGTGCAAATCACCCGCAAGCGTACCCGCGAGAGCCTCGAACACGTACTGTGCGAGACCTGTCCGACCTGCGAGGGTCGCGGCTCGATCAAGACCGCTGAATCGGTGTGCTTCGAGATCTTCCGCGAGATCCTGCGTGAGGCGCGCCAGTTCGACGCCCAGAGTCTGCTGGTGGTCGCTTCGCAGGAGGTCGTCGACCGCCTGCATGACGAGGAATCGACCAGCATCGCCGAACTCGCGGAATTCATTGGCATTCCGATCCGCTTCCAGGTCGAGACCGCCTACACGCAGGAACAATACGACGTCGTTCTGCTGTAGTCAGTGCATGCGACGGATTCTCGAGCGTCTCCTCTCACTGCTGTGGACCACCGTCGCGGTGCTCTTGATCGGTGGTGCCGCGCTGGTCACCCTGGTGCGCATGCTGTTGCCGCAGATCGGCGCACAACGCGATGCCATTGAAACCTGGTTGAGCGAGGTGGTCGGCCGACCGGTGCAGGTCGGCGGCATCAGCGCCAACTGGAGCGGTTGGGCACCGCGCCTCACCTTTGAACGCCTGGTCATCCTCGATGAGCACCATCAGGCTGAACTCATCCATTTCGAACGCGCCGATATCGATATCGCGCTGCTCGCCTCGCTCAAAAGCCGTGCACTGAAACCGACCCACCTCGTCGTCAGTGGCGTAGCGATGAATCTGATTCGTGACATGAACGGTCAGTTCTCGATAGCGGGCATGCCGCCGCCCCATTCGCCGGTGATGCGCTGGTTGCTGGAACAAGACAACTTCGCGGTGCGCCAGGCCGATGTGACGGTCAACGACGAGCGCGCCCAGGCGAGTTACGCGCTATCGGGGTTGATGCTCACGGTTCAGAGTCATGGCGACGCCAAGACCATCACGCTCTATGTCGATCTGCCCGACATGATCGGCCGCCATGCGACGCTTGAGATTCACACTCGCGGCAATCCCTTCGATCCGCATTGGGAAGGCAATATCGACGCGCGCCTCGACGGCATCAACAGTGACACTCTGCTGCGTCAGGCCGACTGGCACGGGCCGCGACCGGACGAGGCGCCAGTCAATCTCATCGCCTGGTCGACTTGGCGCGATGGCCGACTGCGTCATAGCGATTTCGAACTCGTCATCGAACGTTCGCGTCACGACCAGGGCCATCTGCTTGAAGCGCGCGGCCAGCTCAGCAAGCGCGATGACAGCTGGCATCTGGCGCTGGCCGACATCGCCTTACCGGGCGTGACGGGCGCCAAAGGTGATGGCCGTCTGACGGCGGTGTGGCGCGCAGGCGCGGGCCTGGACACGCGTCTCGCGCTGCGCGCCGCCGCGCTACCCATCGAACCGCTAGCGAAGTTGGTGACGCGCATGAGCGCGCCGAGCACCTGGCGCGAAGGCTTGTTGCGCGCGCAGCCGCGCGGCCGCTTGGCGCGATTCGATGCGCTGTGGGCGCCACGCAAAGATCAGCCGTCACGTTTCTATGTCGCGGCCAAGCTCGCCGGTCTTGCCTTGCAAGACGCCGAACAGCCACGCGCAATCGACGGACTCTCGTTTGAACTCAAGGCCAATCGCGGCGGCGGCCATCTCGCTTTTGACGAAGCCGGCTTCACGCTACACGACGATCAACGTCTGCGCGCGCCGCTGGATGTCGCGCAGATGAGCGGTGCGCTGTCCTGGCGTCAACGCGGCGACGAGCCACTCGAAGTGCGTGCCTATGAACTACGCGCGCGTGTCGCCGGCCATCACATCGGCCTCGATGGCAGCCTCGAACGTAGTGGTGACGCCGCGCCGCTGGTCGACCTGAACGCACGCTTTGCAGCCGATGACGCCACGCGCATCCACGACTTGCTGCCGCTACACCTGATGCCCGTCCATGGCGAGGAATGGTGCCGTCGTTTATTCGAAAGCGGCCATATCGAGCGTGGGCGCATCGTCGTCAAAGGTCCGCTCGATCATTTCCCCTTCACTGACAAGAGCGGTGAATTCAGCGCTGATTTCTCGGTGCGCGAAGCGACGCTGCGTTATGCGCTGTTGTGGCCACAGGCGGTCGACGTCGATGGCGAACTCGCGATTCGCGGTGCGCAACTCAAGTTCGACGTCACGCGCGGCACCATCAGCGGCGCCGACATCGCCGGCGCGAGTATGGTGCTGCCGAATATGGGCATACACGAACGCATGCTCAAGGTCACCGGCGTAGCGCATGGCACGGCGGCCAGCGCCATCGCCCTGGTGCGCGACAGCCCACTCAAGAACGGCCGCGCCGGGCGCCTGACTGATCTCGACATCAGCGGCAATGTCGAAGTGCCACTCACGATGAATCTCGCGCTCTATCTTGGCGGCCCGCACGAAGTCGAGGGCGAGGCGCGCTTCAATGGCAATCGCATCACCGAGCTGAAACAGAATCTCACCCTCGATGAAGTCGTCGGTACGGTTAATTTCACCCATCACGACTGGCATGGCGAAGGCCTGCGTGCGGTGTTCGATGGCACGCCGGTAGATCTCGCGATCAACGGCGCCCTGCACGACCCGCAATACGACAGCGAATTCCGCATGACCGGTGTGTCACCGGCCGCCGGCCTGGTGCACTACCTTAAGAAATACACGCTACCCATTTACGCCTGGCTGGATACCAACCAGAAGCTCGCTGCATTGAGCGGTGAGGTGCCGTGGAGCGCGGTACTGAAGGTGCCGAGCGCGGCTGGACTTGAAGGCGGTCTGCCGCAACAACTGGCGATCGATTCGACCCTCGCAGGACTTGCCATCGACCTGCCCTGGCCTTTCGGCAAAGGCACCGATGATCATCGTCCGCTGCATATCGAAGCGGCAATCCACGATCACATGGCGGTCCATACACGCGTCGATCTGCATGACGCCCTCAGCATGGAACTCGATGCCGCGCGCGACGACAACGGTCGCGCACACCTGACCCGCGCCGAGCTGGTGTTCGGCAGTCTAGCGCCACAGTTCAAGGGCACAGCGGGCGTGAGTCTGGCCGGCTACATCCCGTTGTTGCCGCTG
>JAYWAC010000019.1:0-7599 GCA_043782755.1 Pseudomonadota bacterium
GCGAAATATCCGCGCGAAGATGGCGAACTATGGTCGTCGTGAGGAGGACGTTCGGTGTTTCGCCTATATGAAGATCATCACGGGTAGCACTGAAGCCGAGGCGCGGGCCAAATACGATGAGTATTTCAGTCAGGTGAGCTATGAAGGCGCGCTGGCGCTGCTGTGTGCCTGGACGGGTATCGACTTCAGTCAGTACGAGCCGGATCAGCCGATCTCCTACATTGAAACGAACGCCGTGCGTACCGTGCTACACAGCTTCACGGCGGGTGACCCGAGCCGCACCTGGACGCTCCGCGACGTCGCGCTTTTCATCGGTATCGGTGGCGCGGGTCCAGTGCTTGTCGGCGCACCTGAACAGATTGCCGATCAGTTGGAAGATTGGATCGCGGCGGGTGTTGACGGCTTCAACCTGTCCTATGCGACTTTACCTGCGACTTTCGAGGATTTTATTGAGGGCGTGGTACCCGTACTGCAGAAGCGTGGGCGCATGCAGACCAGTTACCAACCCGGCACCTTGCGCGAGAAGCTGTTCGACGGGCGGCCAGCGCGCCTGCAGGCGCCACATCCGGCGGCGAGGTGTCGGCGGCCGTGGTAAGCGGAGAGCGGATTCACAGCTGAACGCGATCAGCTGATGCCTTGCTCGGATGCAACTCAGGATGTGCGAGGTCATTTGACGGTAGTCACCGCGTACGGCGCTTAAATTTACTGGTGCCGTGGGCGTGGCATTGTGGTCTTCGGCGCTAGCAAGCAGCGGTGGGAGATGCCCACCTTCGATGCGTCGCATTAATGAAGCTTGAATATAGGCCCATTCGTATTTGCACCTCTAATCCTGGCTCGCCTCAGCCCCTAAAATCGACTCCCTCGGCGTAGACATACTTGCGCATATAGTGGCAGCGTCACCGCTGACCCAGCGTCCCGTCATAAAGACCCGTGTTGCCACGAGGCAGGCCAGCCCACCCCCAGCAGGAGAATAGATAATGCAGAAGCGCAAACTCGGCCGCAGCGGCTTGGAGGTGTCGGTCCTCGGATTAGGCTGTATGGGCATGAGCGCGAACTATGGCGCGCCTGGCGACAAGCAGGAAATGATTGCGCTTATGCGGTCTGCCGTGGACTGCGGTGTAACGTTCTTCGATACGGCGGAGGTTTACGGTCCGTTCGCCAACGAAGAGCTAGTCGGTGAAGCCCTGGCGCCGGTACGCGACCAGGTGGTGATCGCAACCAAGTTCGGTTTCGATGTTGACCCACTTACGCGCGAGCGAAGAGGTTTCAACAGCCGTCCAGATCACATCAGAACGGTTGTCGAAGCGTCGCTCAAGCGACTCAGAACGGACCACATTGATCTGCTCTATCAGCATCGCGTTGATCCCAACGTGCCGATAGAAGATGTGGCCGGCACAGTCCGGCAACTCATCGAGGCCGGCAAGGTAAAGTATTTCGGCTTGTCAGAGGCCGGGGCACAAACTATTCGGCGAGCGCATGGCGTGCAAACGGTTGCTGCGATCCAGAGCGAATATTCCCTATGGGCGCGCGATCCTGAAGCAGAGGTGCTACCGATCTGCGAAGAACTCGGCATCGGTTTCGTACCATGGAGCCCGCTGGGACAGGGCTTCCTCACCGGCAAGATAGCGGCGAGCACAGCCTTTGAGAGCACAGATGCGCGCAGTCGATTCCCGCGCTTCACGCCTGAGGCCATGGCAGCCAACCAACCACTTGTTGATTTGCTGGCCACTATTGCGGCTAGGAAGAACGCCACGTCTGCGCAGGTAGCAATCGCCTGGCTGCTCGCGCAAAAGCCTTGGGTCGTGCCGATCCCCGGCACGCGGAAGTTGCATCGCCTGGAGGAAAATCTGGGCGCCGCCGCGATCGATCTCACGCCTGCCGATCTTCACGAAATCGATAGCGCGGCGTCGAAGCTTAAGGTGCACGGGGCCAGGGGCACCGGCCAGGAGCAATATCGCTGATCGATGTCGCGCTCACCAGCGCGGCACGGAACGGCGGCAAACCTCATGAGATCGACTGAGGTTTGAATTCAAATTTCATAAAACGCCCGGCACGGCGGAAGGCTAAACCGATGGAAAAACGTGTTCTAGGACGTAGCGGCCTCGAAGTGTCTGCTCTCGGTCTCGGTTGCATGGGTTTGAGCTTTGGCCTTGGCCCCGCTCATGACCGCAGCGCGGCGATTGAGGTTATACGAACTGCCGCCGAACGCGGCGTGTCCTTGTTTGACACGGCCGAGGCTTATGGACCGTGGACCAACGAGGATCTGGTCGGCGAGGCCTTGGAGCCGTTGCGTGATCAAGTGCTCATCTGCACGAAGTTCGGATTCGACATTAACGGTAACGGCGAGACTATCGGGCTGAATAGTCGACCCGATCATATCCGTCACGTGGTGGACGCTTCACTCAAAAGACTACGCACCGACCATATCGATCTGCTGTATCAGCACCGCGTCGATCCGGCGGTGCCGATGGCAGACGTAGCGGGTGCAGTGAAGGACCTGATCACCGCAGGTAAGGTCAAGCACTTCGGTTTGTCGGAGGCGAGCGTCGAAAACATGCGTAAAGCCCATGCGGTGCAGCCGGTGACAGCGATCCAGGATCATTACTCGTTGTGGATGCGCGACCCCGAGGCAAGCAAATTTGACGTCTGCGAGGAACTCGGCATTGGCTTCGTTGCGTGGGGACCACTTGGCCAAGGCTTTCTGACCGGCGCGATCACTCGCGACATGAGGTTCGACGATCCGAAAGACCTGCGTAAGGATTTTCCGCGCTTCACGCCAGAGGCATTGGCAGCGAACTTCAAAATCATCGATTTCCTGAAGGAGATGGCGCTGTGCAAACACATAACACCCGCTCAGATAGCACTCGCATGGCTGCTGGCGCAGAAGCCATGGCTGGTGCCGATCCCCGGTGGCACGACCGTTGAGCACTTGAACGACAATCTACCAGCCGCCAATCTTGCGTTGACGACCAGCGATCTTCAGGAGATTGAGCAGGCATTCGCAGCGATCGACATCAAGGGCGCGCCGCTTTCTGACGCGCTCGACGCCGCCATCGACCGGTAAGCAGTGGACACCGAGATGGCGGCAGACGACTTCATCTAGTCGCGCTGCTTTCCCTTGGTCGAGGGGGATCTCTGTCAACAGCGCAAGCCGCGACTCCAAAAGGCGCATTTCTATAGGCGCTCAACTCATGGCCTTCAGAATGCGCCGCGCCAAAGTCATGCGGTGCACCTCGGACGGTCCCTCGTAAATGCGCATCACGCGTGCTTTCTGCGCGATGAGCTGCAGAGGTAGTTCCTTGGTGACGCCCATCGCGCCGAACGCCTGCACGGCATGGTCGGCTATTTCTCCAACCATCTCGGTGGCAAAGATCTTGACCATGGCGGCCGCGTCGCGAATGTCTTCTCCTCGATCGAAACGGGCTGCGGCGTCATGAATCATGAGGCGGCAGGCATGCATCTTCATGGCGCCGTCGGCAATCCACCATTGGATGGTCTGTCGATCGGCGAGCAGTGCGCCGAAAGTTTCACGCTGCTTGACGTGCTTGCACATCATCTCGTGGGCGCGACGCGCGAGGCCGAGAGCCCAGGCACCGATCTGAAGGCGACGGACGTTGAAGCGTAATTGCATGGGGGCGAAGCCCTGACCTACTTCGCCAAGGATCGCAGATTCAGGCAGTCGCACATCGTCGAATACGAGTTCGTAGGTGCGATACCCGCCTATCATCGGGATCTCGCGCTCAACCACGAAACCGGGCGTGTTTTTTTCAACGATGAAGGCCGTGATGCCCTCGTGTCGCTTGCCCTTGCCGATGCGCGCCATGACGATGAGGAAATCAGCCTCCGGCACCCAGCTCACCCAGGTCTTGCGGCCGTTCAACACCCATTGCTCGCCAACCAACTCGGCCTTCGTCCTCATGCCCGAAGGGTCGGCACCTGCGCCCGGCTCGGAGGCTGCAATGCAGCTGCGCGCTTCGCCGCGCCCGTAGGGTTCGAGGTATTTCGTCCTCTGCTCCGGCGTTGCCACCTGCATCAGCATGTGCAGATTCGGACTATCGGGTGGCAGCATGAACGGCACGATGGTGCGCCACAGTTCCTCAGTCACAGCCATCAAGGCCACTGTCGGCAGATTCGCGCCGCCGAATTCTTCGGGCACATCGAGTGCCCAAAGACCGAGTTCCTTGCATTTCGCGAGCAGCGGCGCCTCTTCCTCGGCGGTCAGCTTTGGATTCTCGCCTCGAATTTCGCGTTCAATGATCCTCGGTTCAAGGGGCATCAGGTACTCATCGACGAACTTGGCGACGAGGTCCTGCAGCATTCGATATTCTTCCGGCAATTCAAAGGACATGGGCTTGTCCGCGTGATTTCCGCTGCCCGGATTATAGTCAGTGCCATCGCGCTGCAGAACTGTCCGTTGGCGAAGCCGGACTTCGCCTATGACGAATGCTGTGCCCGCGAATAGATGATGCTATTGCGCGGGATGAATCGCTAAACTCATGCCGGGACGCCTCACTTTCGCGTCTGTGTAGAAACTGCCAACTGAACCAGGATTCGAGAACGACGATGGCATCACGGCAAGACACGATTCGCGGCAAAGTTGCCGTCATAGGGATAGGTTTATCACCCGTCGGCAGAGTGCCGGGCAAGAGCGCGCTGTGGCTTGCGGCCGATGCGAGCCTGAAAGCCATCCAGGATGCTGGCCTGACTAAGCAGGACGTCGACGGCGTGCTGTGCAGCCATGCCTTTGCTTCGCCCTTCCACCGTTTCAGTGTCGCGCTTAGCGAATACATAGGTATCGTCCCGACCTTCTCCAACACCTTGCAGGTCTCGGGAGCGACGGCGGCGACCCTATTCAACATCGGTGCGG
The DNA here is from genome assembly GCA_043782755.1 of Pseudomonadota bacterium. GTDB lineage: Bacteria > Pseudomonadota > Gammaproteobacteria > JADJYF01. Next base: position 4,868 of record JAYWAC010000019.1, read on the forward strand.
CCGCGATTGCGGGCGGGCTGGCGGAAGTGGTTCTCGTCACTGGTGGCGACAGTCTGTTCAGCGGACTCACGCCCGAGCTCGCGTTGCGTTCCATGACCGAGAGTCGCGACCAACAATACGAAATGCCTTTCGGCATTCCGGTTTCCAATACCTTCGCCATGACGGCTCATCGCCACATGAAGGAATACGGCACGACGCCGCAGCATCTCGCCGCTGTTGCCGTGACGATGCGCGAGCATGCGTCACGCACGCCCGGTGCACAGCAGACCAAGTCGATCACTATCGACGACGTGCTGTCCTCGTCGATGGTAACCACGCCCTACCGCAAGCTCGACTGTTCTTTGATTTCCGATGGCGGAGCGGCCTTTGTGCTGGTGTCGGCAGAGCGCGCGAAAGCGCTGGGCGTCGAGAAGCCGATTTACATTCTTGGCGCGGGCGAGTGTTACACCCACGAACACATCTTCCTCATGCCTTCGTTGACGACGACAGGCGCAGTCGAGTCGAGCAAGCGCGCTTATGCGATGGCGGGCTACGGCCCGGACGATATGGAGGTGGCCGGCGTCTACGACTGCTTCACCGGCACGCTCATCATGATGCTGGAAGATCTCGGCTTCTGCGCAAAGGGCGAGGGCGGGCCTTTCGTCGCCGACGGTCAGATCACCTATGGCGGCAAAATACCCGTCAATACGCACGGCGGTTTGCTGTCGTTCGCGCACTCCGGCATGCCCGGCGCGCTGTTCCATTTCCATGAAGTGATCCAACAGCTGCGCGGGGATTGCAGCTATCGACAGGTCGCGGATGCAAGCGTCGGCATCGTACATACGCTCGGTGCTGGCTTCGCCACCAATGCGACGACGATACTTGGTACGCAGGAGGCGCTGTGATGAAGGCCGAAGAAGCAGTGAAGAAACCCTTACCTTCGCCCGATGGCGACACAGCGGCGCTGTGGTCAGGGATGCGCGATGGCAAGCTGCTGCTGCAACACTGCGGACAGTGCGGCAATGTTCAGTACTATCAACAGCAGATGTGTCGACAATGTGGTGGTGAAGACCTGACGCATAGAGCGGCGAGTGGCCACGGCAAGGTGCATTCCTTCAGTGTCGTCTATCGCGCGCCCGGCCCGGCCTTCAATGCCGATGTGCCCTATGCGGTGCTGCTGGTCGAACTCGCCGAAGGCCCGCGCATGATTTCGACCTATACCGGCGGCCCGGTCGAAGATGTGAGCTTCGATATGGAAGTGCAACTGTGCTTCGAAAAAGCCAGCGAAGAGATTAGCCTGCCACGCTTTCGGCGCGCCTGAGTCGCTGGCGCTTCAGCATGAAGCCAGAGTGATCTGCGCTGGTGAGGACATCACCAGCGCAGTGCCGAACTATCTCTGGACCCTGCGATCGCTAGCGCCCTTGCCAGACCGGCTTGCGTTTCTCGGCGAACGCACGCGGCCCCTCGATCGCATCCTGACTGGCGTAAGCCTCGGCGTGCAAGGCCTTGGCTTCGACGAGGCCCTTTACGCAGCCTGAGTCCATCGCCGCCAGCACACTGGCCTTGGCGGCCTTGACTGACAGCGGCGCACCTTTGACGATGGCTTTTGCCAGTTGCAATGCCCGTTCTCGTACCTGCGCCGGCGTGTCCTCGAGATAATTGATGAAACCGTAATCGAGCAGTCGCTCGATAGGTATCGTTTCACCGGTCAGTACCATTTCCATCAAGACCGGCTGCGGCACCATCCACAGCAAGGGTACGGCCCACGGCGAGCCACGTCCTACCTTCACTTCGGTGATGCCAGCGCGCGTACCGCGCAGGCCGACACGCAGGTCGCAGTTGAGCGAAAGCATCATGCCGCCGGCCATCAGCGAGCCGGTCATGGCGGCGATGATGGGTTTGGTGAGCGAGCGCATATTGTTCTGCATCGGATCGCGCACCTTGCTGATCAAGTCCACGCCTTCGCGGGCCTTAATTTCGGCCGCCTGCTTGAGATCCATGCCCGCACAGAACACACCGCAATCGGTCGATGTGAGCAGGATGACGCGCACGGCCCGGTCATGCTCTGCGCGTTCCCAAGCGTCAGTCAGGCCTTCCATCGCTTCGAAAGAGAGTGCGTTCTTGCGTTCCGGGCGGTCGATGGTGACGGTGGCGATGCCGTCGTTGATTTCGAAGCGGATGGGCTGGGTGTCTGACACGGCGAGTTTCCTTTGAATGGTTGACGAGCCTCGTCAGGCATAGACCAGGCGCGAGCCCAAGCTTAGTCGACGAAGGCCGCGATATTGATGCCGCGCGCTGCGTCATGCGACAAGCGGACACGCGTGCCTATCAGGTTCTCGCCTGTCAGCCGCGCGAACGTGGCGGCATCTGCGGGGCTGTTGGCGATGAAGCGCAATCCCGTCTCTGTCGTGCCATAGACGAGCCCTGTCTCGGCGGATTGATCGCGCGCGTAAATCACGGTGTAAGTTTCTATCGTGCCGAAACCGCTCGCCGCTTCGACACGCGGTACGGGCCCATCGCCCACTTCAGGCGTTTGCAGATCTTCCTGATCATCCGATTTTAGATCGCGATCGCAGGGCAACGCGCTATAAATTCCAATCGCATATTTGTGTATCAACCAGCCGAGGCCGGTGGCCATGCCGTTACGGAGTTTGCCGGCAGCGATGTTCTCGGCAAGGCTCGCGATGCCGTGCAGGGCGTAGTTGTTGCCGGGACCGCCGAAAAACCCCATGCCGCCGGTCTGAGTCAGAGGG
>JAYWAC010000020.1:0-7530 GCA_043782755.1 Pseudomonadota bacterium
TCACGGCGTTGTAGACCTTGTAGCCGTTGTCCTTGACCTGCGGAACCGGCGCGATGACGTGGCGATACATGAAGCGCATGGAGGCCGCCTCGAACTCCAGCACGCGTTCCACTTTCTGGCTGCGCATGTCGCGGTAGTACCAGTACATCTCCGGTATCTCGCCGCCGTCACCGGCATAGGCATAGCGCATGTTCCAGGCCAGCTTCTCGCCGGCCCGCGGATCATCCTTGGAAAGTTCTCCCGGGAAGGGTCGTCCTGACACATAGTTCAAGATCTCGCCGGGCTCACTGCCGAGCTGAGTCTGGCCGGCATTTTTTTCAGTCGCCGCGATGTAGTTGGGATGGGGATCAAAGGCCATCGGTTCGCCGACCGTGATGGTCAGCCAGCCCTGCTTAACCAGCTCGGCAAAATCAGGGTCCATGATCTCGCCCATCTGCTCGACATTGTCCTGGCCGATGATGGTGCCTATCGGCGGCGACTTGGCCTGGGCTGCGACGACATCGAAATCAAAATCACCGGCGCGCGATACGCCCGGCAGGCAGCTCAAGGCCACCAGTGAACACAGCACAGATCGCAAATGATTGAGCACGATGAGAGCCCCTGGCTTTAGTCGTTGAAGTGGATGACGAGACGAGCGAGAAGCACGCGCTCATTTAAAGCACGGTAGACGCCGTGGCGCAGAACTTTTTGATGGCGGGCAAAGCCAAGGTCAATGACGCTATCATCAAAGAGTGTATGGGACGTCCCTGTTCAAACATGCCTAGGAAATCCGCGAGGTCGACCAGCTCGACTTCGATGTCTTCGAAAGGATCGAGCGTCGGCTCGCCGACCCGTTCGCAATCGGTGGCGAGATAGACATGCATGCGGTTGTCTTGCAGACCGGGGTTCGGATAGTGCATGCCGAGGTAGTGCAGCGCGCCCGGCACATAACCGGTCTCCTCGCGCAGCTCGCGCCGAGCAGCCTGCTCGTGACTCTCGTTGGATGCGGGTTCGGTGGTGCCGCCCGGGAATTCGACGAAGCGGTTCTTGGCCGCGTGGCGATATTGATTGATCAATATCAGCTGGCCCTCGCCAGTCAGTGCAACGACGTTGACCCAGTCGACCATCTCCCACACGTAGTAAGCCGGCATGATCCGCTCGTTGGGCAGCATGCAGGTCTCACGGCGCAACGCGAAATAGGGATTGCGGTAGAGTTCGTCGGATTTGAGGACTTCCCAGGCTCCGACGACGGGTTTCTTTTCGGCGTCGCTCACAATGGCAGTAGCTAGATCTCAACCCCAGGGTCGTATTCGTCGCCGAGGATTCGGACTATAGCCCACGACGCCATGGCCCGTATACCGCTGTCCGAGTCCTTCAACATCGGCCCGATGACCTTCAGATGTTTGCGATCTTGGCGCTCACCGACCAACCATACGGCCTGCATGCGCACCGAAGCGTCGGCATTGTGCAACCCCCAGTCAAGCATCTTGGTGGGGTCGGCGTCGATGGTCGCCCACGACTCAAGCAGACGTGCGGCCGCCTCGGTATCGAGCTTGCAGCAGGTCGTCACGAGTTCCGAAATCTGGGTCGCGATGGGCCCCGGCATGCGACGCACGCTGGCAGCCGCGACCGACGACTCCATGCCATCGCCATGGACAATCTTGTCGACGATTTTCGAGATCGCGGCGTCGGCACCAAAGCCGGCTTCGCTGGCATAGGCGGCGAGCTGGGCACGGGCATTGTCGGAATTCTCCAGTGTCCGCAAGGCGGCCTGGGTCTTGGCATTCTTGACCAGACCTAAGCCCACCGCCGCCGCCTCTTGCGCGTCGGGGCTGCCGTTCACAGCCAGATCAAGCAGCTTGTCGAGAGATTGCTGGCGCGCCGCAGTGTCCATTAACACGTAGTAGGCATAGGCCCGCGTCATCGAGTCTTGCTTTTCGTCCTCGGCAATCGAGCGGATGCGCTTTTCCTTATCGTTGAACGGCAGGGTCGCTAGGGCCTGCAAGGCATGTTTCTTCACCCACGAGTCGTCGGCATTGAGCGCGTTCATGAGAAATTCGGCCATGTCTTCCCGCGGCCGGGTCGCCAGGGATTCAGACAAGAATTTGACGAACACGCCTTCGGGGTTCTGTTGCGCGGCGCGGTAGATGAGATCGATACCGGCCGGATGTTGCACATTCAACAACATGTCGATCGCCGAGCGCATGATCGACCAGTCACCATGGGACAGCGTGTCAGCAAGAAATTGCAGGGATTCTTTGTCACCAACATCGACCAACGTGCCGGCGGCGGCGACCTGGTCGTAAATGTTGTCCGATTTGCGCAGCTGCCGCGCGACCGACACCGCCTCCCGTACCAGACGCGACGCAGCCTCGGCATCACTGTCGGTGGTGGCCTCGGCCGTGCCGATCTTGCCCGCGCCGCCGAGCGCCGCCGAATGAGCCGCCAGGGATGACGACTCAGCGGCGACCGCAGTCGTCATGATGGCTAAGCTCAGACACAGGAGGCGGGGAACAACGAGATTCAGCATTACGGAGACTCTCCTGGAGTGCGCGCGGTGACAGGGTGAAGCGCGATTGATCGGCCTCGCCTGAGAAGTGGGTTCCTCGCCACGCGGCCGTGGTTCATGGTGGTCAGCGCAGGGGAGACGATGGCAACAAACAGCGAGTCCGCCGACAGCCAGATGCCCTGCCAACGACTCGATGATGGTAAGCGATCCCGCCGCCGATAGCGCGTCTCCCAAGGTTGCCTGGCCGGCGGCTTAAAAAGCGATCGGGCAAAAAAAACGGGAGGCCTGAGCCTCCCGTTTCCTATCTGCTGCCGGCGCTACGCGGCCACATGAGCCGCGCGCATGGCCGCAGTCTCCTTAGAACTGGTACTTCAGCTCGAAGAAGATTTCGTCGTAGCTGCGTACAACGCCCAAACCCTGGTGAGCGATACCTAAAGGCGCGTTCACGTAAGGGTTCTGCACAAAATTCGCGTCCGCTGCAATGAAGTTCGTAAACGGACCCGTGTCATGCGTGTTGTTGGAGGTACCACCCCAGATCGTGTGTAAACCGCCTTTGACCGACCAGTGGTTGTCCATCAGCCACTCGAGGTTCAAACCAGCAACCCATGAATTGGACGCCTCTTCCCACACGATGAATCCCACCGGCTTCAGGCGATCACGCATGTAGTTGCCGATGAAGAAGAACGTCGTGATGAAGTTATGCGTGTCATTCAACATGCCGGTGTGGGCATCACCTTCGTGATCCATGTACCACGTATCGAACAACTGCCAGGACAGGAAGAACGTGCGGTCCTTGTTCAGCCATTTCAGGAAGGTCGGGCGGTCGATACCGATAGACCAACGCATGACGTCACTGTTGCCGACCCAGTCAGCCTGCTGGGTATTATTCACCAATTCCTTGAAGGTCCAGGACGACTCTACGCGCCACACCGTGCCGGTGTACTGCTCGAAATAGTCGAAGGACAGACCCAAAGTATGCGCCTGCTTGTACTCTTCCGACGTCTGACCACCCGCCAGCGGACTGCAGAACGTGCCGCCAATTTCACGTCCGCAGTTAGCGAACGGCGCATAGCTGCCGCCCTTCGCGCCCTTCGCGCCCTGCAGTGTGGGATTCGTTCCACTCCATAGCGGCTGGTAGTTACCGGTTGCCAGCGCCTGCTTAGCCGCCAAGCGTAGCGCCGGATCATTAGCGCCCTTGGCGAGCAGCTTCGCTGCATTCTGCGGCGTAGTCACAAATACCGGATCGTTCACACCGGCCAAAACCGCACCGCCGAATGCGCCAGTATTGTTGACCGCATGGCCAGTACAACCGACGCATGCGCCAGTGGTGCCAAAAGGCACGAGGTTACCCTTCTTGATCTGGCGCTTTGCAAACGCCAGCGGGTTCTCGTCCGGCGTGCCATTAACAGCCGTAATATCCTGACGCACACCATTCAGATCGCCGATCAACACGTCGTTCGGCTGCAGACCGGTGATATAGCGGGTCGGCAGGTTGACGGAATGGAACTTGAATACCGGCACCTGGTTCCAGCCATACCAGTGCGAGATGGCTACACGCCAGTCGCTCACACGGAACTCCCACCGAAACCCGGCTTCGGTATCGGCGATGTTGTATGCCGGAACGTTATTGGCGTTCAAACCGACAGGCTGGCCAAAACCGGACGGCATGCGGTTGTCGTTCGGACCCAGCGCGCCGCAGACGTCGCTCGAAGCGAACTTGGTGTGATGGCTATTTAGACCGCTCTTGTTCCCGCCAAACGCGGTATCCGCAGAAACGCAGGGCTCGACCGAGAAGTAGGTGTTGAAGATCGCGAACGTGCTTACGTCCTTAGCAAAGGGATGTGCCCAGAACTGCGACGGATTGCCGAGGCCTACGCTCTGGAAACGGTCGAAGTTCCACACCACTTGCACAGCGTTATCAGTCAACGGACCCAGCGAGCCGAATTTCCACTGCCCAGAAGCCATCCACTGCGGAATACGGATGTCTTCGAAGGAGTCGAAGAAGAAATGCTGGCCGTAATCTATGGGGTTGATGACGTCCTGCAGGCGGAAGAAGTCCGTCTTACCCCACACGATCTGTTGCTTGCCAATACGGAACCAAAAATCGCCAGCCACCGCGTCCACATAGAGTTCGCGGAAGGGATAAAGCCGGCCGTTGGAGTCGGTGTTACCGGTCGCAACGTCGATGGGATCGAGATTTAGATCCGTGCAATGCGCGCAATCAAGATGCAGATTGGAAGCTTTCTGCACGACCAATGGGAACGATGATCTGTTCGCGCCGAAACCCGCCGGGTTCTTGGTGCGAGTACCGTCACCGGCATTGGCGAACGCCACTTCGAACTGCTTTTGCAGCGTTGCAGCGCTGGTGAAGCCTTCCTGGACGTTCTTGCCGATACCGCCGGTGGTATTCGTTCCCTTGCCGAGAATGAAGTCGAAGCCACCAAAGCCGAGGGCATCGTTCTCAAAGCTGAAGTCGTGTAGATCTGTACGCGCATGCCCGGTGGCGCCGTCACCCAAGCGACCATCGGAGAATTCCCCGGTGTCCATCGCGATGTCGTACTCGGGCCGCACCACGGTGACGAAGCTGAGTTTGTCGAAAATGCCGACGTTGTCGTAATTCAAGCCGGCTTCGATCTGCAGACGCTGAAGCCATTGACCGACATAGGCCGGGCCCGCGCCCACGCGCGCGCGTACCGTACTGGTCAAGGATCCTTCGACTTCTAGTTCGCCGCCCATGGTGTCGAACGTGACCACGGCTTGCGACTGCGCGGCGGCCAGCGCCAGCACCGCAGCCAAAGTCGCTCGAAACAGGCCTTTCGGTTGCTTCATGGATTTATCTCCCATGTCTTCCCCCATTTAACAAAGCTGTGAGTTCCATGACGGACGCTCACGGCCATTCGCGATTCTTGCCGGTAATTACCGCGCCGCAGATTCGGCAACCCTGCGCAGTCGTGCAACGGACGCGAGCTTCGTGCCCTCTCCGCCCCAACGACTTACTTCGATAGTGAAACCTGTATCGAAGCGCCCTGCGGCAGTCGTTTGTTGCATGGCCGCCGAGTCTGTAGCGGCCATACGACGTAAATCCGCAACGGTATTTACCTATACGGGGGCGATTCTGCCATGAGTGTGGCGAAAGATAAACACCTAAAGCGTTGGATATTAACCACATAACTTGGGCTGCCGAACTCACCGCATACCCCTCCATAGGGGGGGTCAAGCAACTCATCTGACCTGGCCGCATCGGCTGCACGCAGCTGTCCCATGACGGGACAGTTTTACCTCCGTGCCGACCGCCACCGGGCGACACGACGCCGGCGGCGCGCAAGCCCGCAGTTGTCGACCCTCTATCGCGACGCTACTCGGTCTAAAAAGCAGCGAGGCGTAGCCCAGAAATCCCATGGATCACGTGCTCTGCCGACCGCATTGTCTCGACGCGATACACCTCGCCCCGACCACCACACCGAAGCACATCAGGGCTCGCGACCTCACCTTGCGCGTGCGCTGGCTTCGTTGCAGAGTTAGCCGCATGTCTTGAACCCGTTTGGATCACCCATGAACGACAACACGATTACATCAGAGCAGTTTCGGCGGGCCAGCGGTTTGTGGGCCACCGGCGTCTCTATCGTCACGACCATCGATACCGCCGGCAAACCTTACGGACTGACCATGAACGCAGTGACCTCGTTGTCACTCAGTCCGCCGATGTTCATCGTGTGCGTCGACAACAACTCCGACACCCTTGCGCCGATGCGTGACTCGAAGGTGTTCTGCATCAACGTGCTGGCCAGCAACCAACAGGACTTGTCCAACCGCTTCGCTAAAAAGGGCGACGAGAAATTCAGCGGCATCGGCCACACGCGCGGTAGTACCGGCGCGCCAGTACTTGATGGCGCGCTGCTGTCAATTGAATGCGCAGTGAGCAGCATCGCGCCGGGCGGCGACCATCAAATCATGCTCGGCGAAGTGCGTCGCATCGTGACGAATGAAAGCGCCGGCATCGAGCCCTTGCTCTATTTCGGCGGCCGCTACGCTGCCTTAGCTACGCCAGGTTAGGTGCTGTGCGCGGCTTGTATGCCAGTGGTCGTGTTGATATTTTAGCGACCCTCCGCTGGGGACGGGGAGGAAGTCCAAGAGGCGCGATTTCCCGAGGCATGGGTCACTGCCGCTTGAGCGGCGCATCCAGACAATTTCCACGTATAACTAAATGGGATACCTAATGAGCGCACTTCAATTGCGATCGATGGCAGGTCTGTTCCTGCTCTTCGCGGTGACGGTTACAAGCTTCGCACAAGATCAGAGCGGCGAAGAAACAGCGACAAGCAAGCGTGTGCCACTCAAGACGGATCTACTGGATGGCGCCTATCTAGCGGGACTGAAGACCGTGGTGGTCACGGGTCATCACGGTGTGGTGGGTCAGCTCACGGTGAATGGCGATGCCGCCAAGCTTGAGCTGCTGGCCAAGCATCCCGATGAAGATTTCACCTGCCTCGACGCGATCTCCGATTCGCTGGTGTTGATTGGCAGCGCGACCGGCAAGGTCTACAGCTACGACGGCACGTCCATGACCGAACTGGCGACGCTGTCGGAATTCAATGAACCGGTCTTGGACATCGCCCACGAAGGCAACAACATCTGGGTGGTCGGCGCTCGTGGTCTGATTGCCCACAGCACCGACGGCAAGAAGTTTGACGCCGTCGAGGTGAAGGATGTCACCCAGCCGCTCGCGACTTTCCCGTCGGGCAAGCCGGCCGACTACTACATCGGTGTCAGCAACATCATCGCCGACACCGTGCAGTTCCATGCCACGATCAACGGCAAGCCGGTGGTCGCCGATACCGACTACACCTTGTATACCGACGAAGGCTTCATCCAGGTGGCCAACCAGCTCGACGAAAGCCCGGCGCCGACGGTGACTTTCAAGTTCAATCCCGGTCCACCCTTCCGCGTGGGCGACGTGTCGTGGAACGTGGTGCTGGTGTCGAATGGCAAAGTCACTATCGGTGGCGAGTTCGGCATGGTGCTGCAGTCTGACGACAACGGCG
>JAYWAC010000021.1:0-49856 GCA_043782755.1 Pseudomonadota bacterium
GCCCGATGATCTACACCGGCGGCGGTGTGGTGCTCGATAACGCTTCGGTGGAATTGACGCAGTTCGCGCGCCTGCTCGGCTATCCGGTTACCAATACGCTGATGGGCCTCGGTGCCTATCCTGGCACTGACCCGCAGTTCATCGGCATGCTCGGCATGCACGGTACTTATGAAGCCAACATGGCGATGCACGAGTGTGATGTGTTGTGTGCCATCGGTGCGCGCTTTGACGATCGCGTGACGGGCGATCTGGCCAAGTTCTGTCCCGACGCCAAGATCATCCACATCGACATCGACCCGGCCTCGATTGCCAAGAACGTGCCGGTCGATGTGCCCATCGTTGGCAGCGTCGGTCATGTGCTGCGTGATCTCATCGAAGTACTGCAGGCCGGTGGCCAGAAGCCGGTAGATCGCGCCAACGACGCATGGTGGCAGCAGATCAATGAATGGCGGGGCCGCGATTGCCTGCGCTTCGACAAGAGCAGCGACAAGATCAAACCCCAGGCGGTGATCCAGCAGCTCTACAAGATCACCGATGGCGATGCCTACATCACTTCCGATGTCGGCCAGCATCAGATGTGGGCCGCGCAGTTCTATCCGTTTGACCAGCCGCGTCGCTGGATCAACTCCGGTGGTCTCGGCACCATGGGCTTTGGCATGCCAGCGGCGATGGGTGTGCAGCTCGCGTTTCCCGAGGCAACGGTGGCCTGTGTGACCGGCGAGGCGAGCTTCGTGATGTGCGTGCAGGAGTTATCGACCTGCCTGCAATACGGCCTACCGCTCAAGATCGTGAGTTTGAACAACCGCTACATGGGCATGGTGCGGCAGTGGCAGGAGTTCTTCTACGACCGCCGCTATTCCCATTCCTACATGGAATCACTGCCGGACTTCGTCAAGCTCGCCGAGGCCTTTGGCCATGTCGGCATGCGCATCGAAAAACCGGGTGATGTGGAAGGCGCCTTCAAGGAAGCCTTTGCCATGAAGAGCCGTCTGGTGTTGATGGATTTCATCACCGATCAGACCGAGAACGTCTACCCGATGATCGCCGCCGGCAAGGGCCACCACGAGATGCATCTCGCGCCCACCGCGAGCAACGCGCCGACCGAGCGCGAGCTGGCATAAGGGCGTGGCCACCATGAACGAAAGACATACGATTTCCATTCTGCTCGAGAACGCTACGGGTGCCTTGTCGCGGGTCGCGGGCCTGTTCTCGGCGCGCGCCTACAACATCGAGTCCTTGGCGGTGGCGCCGACCGAAGACCCGACGGTCTCGCGCATGACGGTCGTCACCAGCGGCTCGCCGCAGATCATCGAGCAGATCACCAAGCAGCTGAACAAGCTGGTCGATGTGATCAAGCTGGTCGACCTCAACGAAGGCCCGCACATCTCACGTGAGCTGATGCTGGTCAAGGTGCGTGCCGCGAGCCCCGATCATCGTGCCGAGGTCAAACGCCTGGCCGATATCTTCGCGGCGGCGGTGGTCGACATCACCGATATCAGCTTCACTTTGGAACTGACGGGCTCGCCGCAACGGCTCGACGATTTCGTCGAGGCGGTAGGCGTGCGTCATGTGATGGAAATGGCGCGCTCCGGCGTGCTCGGTCTCTTGAAGGGCAGCAAGGCACTGAAGGCTTGAGGCAGCGCCGCCGTCTGCAGCGCGCGGCTCGCAATCGATATTCAATCTGAAACAGGAATGCAAGCATGGCAATGAACATCTACTACGACAAAGACGCCGATCTCTCGCTCATCCAGGCGCGCAAAGTGGCCATCGTCGGCTACGGCTCCCAGGGCCATGCGCATGCCAACAATCTCAAGGAATCCGGCGTCGACGTCGTGGTCGGTCTGCGCCCGGGCTCAAGCAGCGCGCAGAAGGCGGAAGGTGCCGGCCTCAAGATCGCGTCCGTCGCCGAGGCGGTGAAGTCCGCCGACGTGGTGATGATTCTCGCGCCCGACGAACAGCAGGCCGACCTCTACGCCAGCGAGATCGAATCCAACATCAAGCAGGGCGCCGCGCTCGCTTTCGCCCATGGCTTCAACATCCACTTCGGTCAGATCGTGCCGCGTGCCGATCTCGACGTCATCATGATCGCGCCCAAGGGCCCGGGTCATCTGGTGCGTTCCACCTACCAGCAGGGTGGCGGCGTGCCGAGCCTGATCGCCATCTATCAGGATGCTTCCGGCCAGGCCAAGAACATCGCACTGTCCTATGCCTGCGCCAATGGTGGCGCCCGCGCTGGCGTCATCGAAACCAACTTCCGCGAAGAGACCGAGACCGATTTGTTCGGTGAACAGACCGTGCTGTGCGGCGGTATCACCGCCCTCATCGAAGCCGGTTTCGAGACCCTGGTCGAAGCGGGTTACGCGCCCGAGATGGCCTATTTCGAATGTCTGCACGAAGTGAAGCTGATCGTCGATCTGATCTACGAAGGCGGTATCGCCAACATGCGCTACTCGATCTCCAACACCGCCGAGTACGGTGACTTCACCCGTGGTCCGCGCATCGTCACCGACGAGACTCGCGCCGAGATGAAGAAAATCCTCTCCGAAATCCAGAACGGCGAATTCGCCCGTGAGTGGATAGGCGAGAACCGCACCGGCACCGCCGTGCTGAAGGCTAAGCGTCGTAATGCCGCTGCTCACCAGCTCGAGGAAGTCGGCGCGCGTCTGCGTGGCATGATGCCCTGGATCGGCAAGAACAAATTGGTCGATAAGAGCCGCAACTGAGTTCTACGGCACGCGTGCAGCAGACTCACCGTCGCGCTGCTGGCGGGTGTGACCGTGGCGCGGCGCAAAGCCGCGCCCGATCGATCATAATCACGAGGTGAAGCTGCGCTCATACCGCCTTCACGCCCGCAGCGCACAGTGAGGCGCCGATCGATCAACGAGGGTCAGCCCATGCAAGTCGTGCATTCTCCGCCGCCGGACGATCCGCCCGAGCCGCCGTCACCCCTGCCGCCCAACAAACGTCGTGCCGGCATTTATCTGCTGCCGAATCTGTTCACCACCAGCGCCTTGTTCGCCGGTTTCTATGGCATCGTCGCCGCCATCAACGGCCGCTTCGAAGCGGCCGCCATCGCGATCCTGGTGGCGATGGTGTTCGACGGCATGGACGGCCGCATCGCGCGCATGACCAACACCCAGAGCGACTTCGGCGCGCAATACGACAGTCTCGCCGACATGGTGTCTTTCGGTGTCGCGCCGGCGCTGGTGATGTACGAATGGGCGCTGCACTCACTCGGCAAGCTCGGCTTCGTGGTGTCGTTCATGTATGCCGCTGGCGCGGCATTGCGCCTGGCGCGCTTCAACACCCAGGTCGGGGTGGCCGACAAGCGCTATTTCCAGGGCTTGCCGAGTCCTTCAGCCGCCGCTCTGGTCGGCGCGCTGGTGTGGTTCGGCGATCACATCGAGGCGCGCGACGCGGGGCTCATGACGACCGCCGCGCTGTTCGTCACCATCGCCGCCGCGCTTCTGATGGTCAGCAATATGCGCTACTACAGTTTCAAGGAACTCGACCTGCACGGTCGCGTGCCCTTCGTCGCGGTGCTGGCGGTGGTGATGGGCTTTGTGCTGATTTCCATCGAACCGGCCAGTGTGTTGCTGATCATGTTCGGTGCTTATGCGGTCTCGGGAGTGTTCGAGACCTTGAAGCAGCGACGCAAGCGTCGCGCTGAGCGGCGTGAGAGCAAGATGGCGCCACCGCCGGCAGCCCCACCTGCCGACTAATCCGCGTCGCTCAGAGGCCGAGGCGGCGGCGCGTGCGGGCAATGCCGCCCTTGTAGACGCCGGCGATGATGGTTTCGGCCTGTGCTTCGGCTATGCCTACCGGCTCGAAGGTGCTCGACCAGTGGATGGTCGATGAGGCCGCATCGAGCTGCGTCACCAGCACTGTTGACACATATTTCGCCACGGGTAGGGCGGTCTGCTCGTTGATGATGGCATAGGTGAAGGTACGCGCCTTTGCGTCGTGTTTCTCCAAGCGCTCTTCGATCACGCCGCCATTAGCGAGCGTGATGCTGCGCACCGCGCCGACTCCGCTGCCCTTGACCGTGAAGTCCTTGATCATCTCGTTTTTTTCTAGACCGGCGAAATCACCGATTACGGCGAATACTTTATCGGCGGCCGCAGCCACTGTTTCTTCCACCAGCACTTTCATCGTCATCTCTCCCCTTCAGAATTTTTCCGGCCGTAATATGTTCACGTCGCCGAGATACAGCGTTACCGCATAGTGTTCGCCATAGCGGGCGAGCACTTGCTCGGCGAGTTGCTCGGCGACTTGCGCGTCACAGATTACTTTCATCTCGATCGAGCGGTCGGCTTCCCAAACGCCATCGCGGCGTCCGCCGCGTCCGCCACCGCGCACGTCAGCTATGGTATAGCCGACCGCCCCCATCTGCCGTGCATCCTCGATCAAGGTTCTTTCCAACGCGGCTTCGCAGATGATCACCAGCAGTCGTCGTGGGTGGGTGTGCATGATCAGAACCTTAAGGTCTCGGCGAGATGCAGGTAGAGCGGAATGCCGAGCGTGATATTGAAGGGGAAAGTGATGCCCAGCGCCGCGCCGATCGACAGGGCCGGGTTGGCTTCCGGCACCGCGATACGCATGGCGGTCGGTGCGGCGATATAAGAAGCGCTGGCGGCCATGGTCGCGAGCAGCATGGTGCCACCATCGGAGAGGCCGACCAGCCGTGCGATGACCGTGCCTATACAGGCAAACGCTATCGGCACCAGCAGCGCAAAGGCGACCAGGAACAGACCGGCGCGGCGCAGATCGCCCAGCCGTCCGCCCGCCACCAGGCCCATCTCCAGCAGGAACAAGGCCAGCACGCCCTTGAACAGATCGATGAACAGCAGCTTGATCGGCACGATGCCTTCCGGCCCGACCACGGCGCCGATGATGAGACCACCGAGCAGCAACACCACACTCTTGCCGAGCAGCACTTCGTGCGCGACATCGCGCCAACGCACCGCGCCGAGCGCGCCCAAGCGCGCGAGCAGAATGCCGGTGAGTATGGCCGGCGTTTCCAGTAAGGCGACGAACAGCGGCATGTGCGCTTCAAAGCTGACTTCGCGGCGGGACAGATAGGCGCTGGCGACGGCGAAGGTGACGACGCTCACCGAGCCATAGTGGGCCGCGATCGAGGCGGCGTCGGCGCGCGGTAGACGGCCCACACCGCGCAGGATGGCGAAGGCCGGCAACGGCAGCGCGAGTCCCATCAGCACCACTGCGCCGGCCTGCGGGGCGATGCTGGCAAAGGGCACTTTCGCCAGCTCGACGCCGCCTTTCAAGCCGATCGCGAGCAGCAGAAAGATCGAGAGCGTTTCATACAAGGCTTCGGGCAGGCGCAGATCGGATTTCGCCAGCTTCGCGAACAGACCGAGCAGGAAAAAGAGGACGACTGGATCCATGACGCTACGATAGCATCGCTAGCCAGTTTGGTGACGTCGAAGATGCGATTGTTCAGCATCCGTATCTGGCTGGTGATGAGCATCGCGCGGCGGAGTTCATTTTCCCTGACGAGGTCGAACGGGTCACTGACGCGCGCTATCGACGATTGGACGTCGCATGCGCTTGCGCATGAAAATGGCTACCCATCATTCCGCACAGGCCCGCCCCATGAGCGTTACACCACAGCCCTTTCATCTTCATGTCGATGAGCAGGCGATCGCCGATCTGCGCACACGCTTGCGGCTGACGCGCTTTCCTGATCAAGCCCCTGGCGCGCCTTGGGCCTATGGCAGCAACGTCGCCTATATGAAAGAACTGGTCGACTACTGGCACACGTATTTCGACTGGCGTGGCGAGGAAGCACGACTCAATGCCTTCCCGCAGTTCAAGGTGCCGCTGCATGGTATCGATGTGCACTACCTGCATGTCCAAGGCCAAGGCCCCAAGCCCTATCCTCTGCTCTTGTCCCATGGCTGGCCGGGCTCGGTGTTTGAATTCATGGACATCATTCCGCGCCTCACCGATCCCGCGCGTTTCGGTGGCGACCCCGCCGATGCCTTTACCGTGGTCGCACCCTCGCTGCCGGGCTATGGCTTGTCTTTCGCACCGGGCCAGCCGCGCTTCAGTCTGGAAATGATTGCCGATTGTTTTGCCGACTTGATGACCAAGGTGCTGGGCTACCCGCGCTTCGCCGCTCAGGGCGGCGATTGGGGTGCGTTCATTACTTCGCGTCTGGGTGCGATACATGCCGACAAGCTGCTCGGCATTCATGTGAATCTGTTGGCGGTGCGGCGCGATGCGCAGATGCTTTCCAACCCGACACCCGAGGAGCGGGAGTTCATCGGCAAACTCGAAAGCTGGCTCAAGGACGAAACCGGCTATCAGTGGATACAGGGCACGCGACCCCAGACCCTGGCCTTCGGGCTCAGCGATTCTCCGGCGGGCCTCGCCGCCTGGATAGTCGAAAAATTCCGCGCCTGGAGCGATTGCGATGGCGACATCGAAAGTGTGTTCAGCAAGGATCACCTGCTCGCCAACATCAGCCTCTACTGGTTCACTGGTGCTATCGGCTCGTCGTTCTGGCCCTATTACGCGCGCATGCACGGCCCGTGGCCGATCCCCGAGGGCGGTGTGAAAATCCCGACCGGCTATGCGGCGTTTCCGCGCGAAATCTTGAGTCCGCCGCGCAGCGTGGCGGAACGCATGTACACCGATATTCGACGTTGGAGCGTGATGCCCAAGGGCGGCCATTTCGCGGCAATGGAACAACCAGCCGCGCTGGCCGATGAGATAACGCAGTTCTTTCGGCCCTTGCGTGGCTAACGCGGATAAGTCACGCGCCCTGTCGTGAGAGTCGCTGGTCGTGATCGCGAGGCACCGTCGCGTCTGCCTGTCGATATCGCTATCCTGGCTGCCTGCCATCGCGCGCTCTTCACCCCGGCGTGCAAACCAATAAGCTAGAGAACGGAGCCAAGCTGACCGTGTCCGCACTCGATCCTCGGCGCCTCGCCATCCTTGAACGCATGGGCGTGGAGGTCTGGCGTGAGCGTGGCACACACGCCGCAGGTTCGGTGTCCGCCGAGCCCATCGCGTTGGTGGCCGCGCCGCAAGACGACATAACGGGCGACGCTGTGCCGATGGTGACGGCACCCGCCGTGCCTACCGACTGGCCCGCACCCACTCATCTCGACTGGTCGGCGCTGGCCGCCTGTGTCGCCGCGTGCACACGCTGCGATCTCAGTCAGGGCAGGACTCAGACTGTGTTCGGGGTCGGTGATCGCAACGCACGCTGGCTGGTGATAGGCGAGGCGCCCGGCGCCGAAGAGGACAAACGCGGCGAGCCCTTCGTCGGCCGTGCCGGACAGTTACTCAATGCCATGTTGGCGGCGCTAGGCTTGGCCCGTGAGGCGGTTTATATCGCCAATATCTTGAAATGCCGGCCGCCGCAGAACCGCGACCCCCGACCCGAGGAAGTGCTGGCCTGTAGCGCCTATCTCGAGCGCCAGATCGCTCTTATCCAGCCGACCATCATCCTTGCAGTCGGCCGCATCGCCGCGCAGAATCTGCTCAAGGTAGACACGCCGATAGGACGTATGCGCGGGCAGCTGCACCATTACGGAGATCGGTCGATACCGGTGGTCGTGACCTACCATCCCGCCTATCTGCTGCGCTCCCCTGGCGAGAAACGCAAAGCCTGGGATGATCTGCGCATGGCGCTCGCCACCTACCGCGAGCGCGAAGCGAGGCCGGCGTGAGCGCGCGTCTGAAACCTGATGCCGCCGCTGTCCGTCCGATGCAGGACGAAGACATTGAGGCCGTGCAGGACATCGAGCGGCGCGCCTATGAATTCCCGTGGTCGGCCGGCATCTTTTCCGATTGTCTGCGGGTTGGCTATTGCTGCTGGGTGCTGGATACCGGTAACGGCCTGGCCGGCTACGGCATCATGTCGGTGGCGGTCGAGGAGAGCCATATCCTGAACGTCTGCGTGGCGCCCGAGGCCCGCCGTCAAGGCTATGCGCGGGCCATGATGAATCATCTCCTGCACACCGGCGCTGAGCATGGCGCGCGCATCGCCTATCTCGAAGTGCGACCGTCCAATGCCGCTGCGTTGAAACTCTATCTCGACTTAGACTTTCGCCACGTCGGCACGCGTCGCGCCTACTACCCAGCGCGCAATGGTCGCGAGGATGCTTTCGTGCTGAGTCTGCCGCTGGTGCCCAAACACGACAGTGTGTGAGTTGAACGCGCTGGTCTGAACCGCTAGCCTACGACCCTTCATGACAACATCATCAGGTTTTCATCCAGCATGAAACGTACTGCCCTGCTTGCATCCCTGGCCGGTGCGACGCTCGCCACCTTGCTGGCCGCGACGCCGGTTGCCGCTTTCGATATCAAACCCGATGCGATCACCATCGAAGGGGGTATCAGCGAAGATCAGGTCGATGCCCAGCGCTACGGCGCCAACCTGCGCTGGGATCTGAAACCCGAGTGGTTTCAGGTCGGCGACTGGCACCTGGTCAGCTACGTCGAGTTCGGTATTAATTTTTGGAACAGCTCCAAGGGCCGGACCGGGCAGGACGATCTGTTTGATTTCGGCCTGACGCCGGTGCTTCGCTATGAGATGACACCCAAGGGTGGCTTCGCGCCCTTCATCGAAGGCGGTGTGGGCCTGCATCTGCATAGCCGCGATGAGATCAACGACAAGAATTTCGACATTCCCTTCGCCTTCGGCAGCCACTTGGGCCTCGGCGCGCGCTTTGGCGACAATGGCAAGTACGAACTCATGTACCGCTATCAGCACCAGTCCAACGCCGGTATCGGCGACAGCAATCCCGGTATCAATTTCCATGTGTTGTCGCTGGGCAGGCATTTCTGATCTCGCGATAAACACTGATATCGCAAGAGCCGCGCGCGCCAGCCGCCAGCGCGCGCGCTTTTCGGTAAACTGTCGCGATGAACTGGCCCACACTCGATCATTTCGTCGGTAACACGCCGCTGGTCCGCTTGCAAAGGCTGCCCGGTGACACCAGCAACGTGATCCTCGCCAAGCTGGAGGGCAATAATCCCGCCGGCTCGGTCAAGGACAGGCCCGCGCTCAGCATGATCAAGCACGCCGAGGCACGGGGTGACATCAAGCCCGGCGATACCCTCATCGAAGCGACCAGCGGCAACACCGGTATCGCGCTCGCGATGGTGGCGGCGATGGCCGGCTATCGCATGATACTCATCATGCCCGACAACATGACCGCCGAGCGGCGCGCGGCGATGCGGGCCTATGGCGCGGAGCTGGTGCTGGTATCGGAGAAAGCCGGCATGGAAGCGGCGCGCGATCTGGCATCCGCCATGGAAGCGCGCGGCGAAGGCCGTGTGCTCGACCAGTTCGCCAACAGCGACAACCCGCTTGCCCATTACGCCAGCACCGCGCCTGAGATCTGGGCGGATACCGATGGCAAGCTCACGCACTTCATCGCGACCATGGGCACCACCGGCACCATCATGGGCAATTCGCAATATCTGAAAGCGCAGAACCCGAACATCCAGATCATCGGCGTGCAGCCCGGCGATGGCGCGCGTATCCCCGGCATCCGTCGTTGGCCCGAGGCCTATTTGCCCAAGATCTACGATCCCAAGCGGGTCGATCGCATCATCGACGTGACGCAAGACGAGGCCGAAGACATGACCCGCGCGATGGCCCGCGAAGAAGGTATCTTCTGCGGCATCTCTTCGGGTGGCGCGCTGGTCGCGGCGCTGAAAGTGTCGAGCGAAGTGCGCGATGCGGTGATCGTCACGATAGTCTGTGACCGCGGCGATCGTTATCTCTCCACCGGCGTGTTCCCGGACTGACACGCAGCCGTGAATGCCCGCCCATGAACGTCTTCGTCTTCGATATCGAAACCGTGCCCGACGTCGCCACCGCGCGGCGGCTGTGGAATCTCGACGAACTCGATGACGACGGTGTGGCCGCCGTCATGTATTCCAAGCGTCAGCAGGAAACCGGCGGCGCGAGCGAATTCCTGCGTCATCACCTGCATCGCATCGTCGCGATCTCGGCGGTGTTTCGCGAGCAGGAGCGCTTCAATGTGTGGTCGCTGGGTAGTGAGGAAGCCGACGAGGCGGAGCTGATCCGGCGTTTCTTCGAGGGCGTCGAGCGCTATACGCCGACGCTGGTGTCATGGAATGGCGGCGGTTTTGATCTGCCGGTGCTGCACTACCGCGCGATGTTGAACGAGATCGCGGCGCCGCGTTACTGGGATACCGGCGACGACGATCGCAACTTCCGTTACAACAACTATCTCGGCCGATTTCATTGGCGGCACATCGACCTCATGGATGTGCTGGCGGGTTACCAGGGGCGCGCCGTGGTACCGCTTGATCAGATGGCGGTGATGCTGGGCTTTCCGGGCAAGCTCGGCATGCATGGCAGCGAGGTGTGGAACCAGTTTCGCGCCGGTGAGCTGAAATCCATCCGCGACTATTGCGAGACCGATGTGCTGAATACCTATCTCATCTATCTCAAGTTTGAATTCATGCGCGGGCATCTCGGCGCCCATCAGCTCAAGGATGAATTCGAGCGTGTGCGCAACTTCCTAAGGGGCCATGAAGCACCCCATTTCGCCGCCTTCCTTGCTGCCTGGGAGTCCCAGCGTGGCGGGTAATCGCCGTCGCCGCGACGCTGGTCGCACACCAGCGCAACTGCTCTCACTGGAAATCGACAAGCTCTCCCACGAGGGGCGTGGCGTCGCGCGTCACGAAGGTAAGACCGTCTTTGTCGACGGCGCACTGGCCGGTGAGCTGGTAACCGCAAGGGTGGTGCGCAAGCACGGCCGTTATGACGAGGCCGAGACCACTGCGGTGTCGCGCGCCAGTGATGCGCGCGTTGTACCGCGTTGCCCGCACTACGGCGTGTGTGGTGGTTGCAGCTTGCAGCACGCGAGCGAAGCCTTGCAGCTCGAACACAAGCAGGGCGTGCTGCTGGAATTGCTCCGTCATCATGGCGCTCTCGCGCCCCAGCGCGTGGCCGCAGCACTCACCAGTCCGCAATGGGGCTATCGGCGTAAGGCGCGCCTCGGCGTTAAATACGTGACCAAGAAGGGCGGCGTATTGGTCGGCTTTCGCGAGCGCGCCAAACCCTATGTCGCCGAATGTCATCAGTGTGACATTCTCGATGCGCGGGTCAGTGCCGCGATCCCTGAGTTGCGTGCGCTGATTCAGGGCTTGTCGATCCGCGAGCGTCTGCCGCAGATCGAAGTCGCGGTCGGTGACAGCGAAGTAGCCTTGGTGCTGCGTCATCTGTCGCCGCTGACGGCGGAAGATCACGCCGCGCTGGTCGACTATGCCGCGCGCAGCGGTTTCATCGTGCTGCTGCAGCCGGGTGGTTACGACACCGTGCAGACTTTGACTGGCCAGCCACCGGCGCCGCTCACCTATCAAATCGAAAACGAAACCATCGCTTTTCTGCCGACCGACTTCACCCAGGTCAATGCGCATATCAACAGTCAGATGGTGGCACGCGCCCTCGAGTATCTCGAACTCAGCGCCACCGATAGCGTGGTCGACTTGTTCTGTGGTGTCGGTAATTTCACTTTGCCCATCGCGCGGCGGGCGGGGCAGGTCACCGGCATCGAAGGCGAGGCGGGTCTGGTGGCGCGCGCGCAGGCCAATGCTGAGCGCAATGATCTCCGCAATGTCGCATTCGCCTGCGCCAATCTCGATGATCCGACTGCGGTCGGCGCCCTATCGCTGGCAAGTGCCGACAAGCTCTTGCTCGACCCACCGCGTGCTGGCGCACTGACCCTCATTGAGGGCCTGCGTTTCGAGCAATGCCAACGCCTGATCTACGTGTCCTGTAGTGCGGTGACTTTTGCGCGTGACGCACAAGTGCTGGTCGCGCGCCATGGCTTCACACTGATCGAGACGGGTATTCTCGACATGTTTCCCAACACCGCCCACGCCGAGTCCCTGTCGCTGTTCGTGCGCGAGTGATCTGCATGGGCACGCTGGCACGCCGCGTCGTCGCGTGCTGGCTGTTGGGGAGCGTGCTGCTGTTGGCGGCTTGCGGGCAGCAGACCGATGACGCGTTACGCGTTGGCATTCCCACCGCACCTCTGAGTCTCGATCCGCGCTACGCGACCGACGCCATGTCGGCGCGTCTGTCGCGCTTGCTGCACGCCTCGCTGATTGAATTCGATGCCGCCGCGCAGCCGCTGCCGGGTCTCGCGAGCTGGCGCTTGGAAACCCCAACGCGTTACACCTTCACGCTACGTAACGATGTACGTTTCAGCGACGGCCGCGCGATTACCGCCGACGATGTAGTCGCGACCTATCGCGCGGTGCTCGACCCAAGCTTGTCTTCACCCTTGCGCGAGGCCTTGCGCAACATCGCCGCTGTTCGCGCTCTTGACGCCCATACCCTCGTCTTTGAATTACGCGCGGCCGATGCGCTGTTTGTCGGTACGCTGGGTCTTGGTGTGATGGCGGCCGAGGATGCGCGTCGGCCGCCTGATGCCTGGCGTTTGGCGAGTGGCCCTTTTACTCGCGAGATCTTCCAGCACGACGGCCATCTCAGTCTGCGCCGTCGCGCTGATGGTATGCGTGTCGAGGTAGTGGTGGTGAAGGACGCCACGGTGCGCGCGCTCAAGCTCATCGCCGGCGAACTCGATATCGTGCAAGGCAATCTGCCGCCCGAGATCACCACCTGGCTGGCGGCGCGCGAAGGTTTGCGGGTGCTTGAGCATGTCGGCACGACGATGTCCTATCTCGGCTTCAATGTCGCTGACCCGGCCCTCGCCGACCGGCGCGTGCGTGTGGCCTTGAGTCATGCCATCGACAGGCAGGCCATCGTGCATTACTTGTTTCGCGACCTCGCGCAACCGGCCGCCACGCTTTTACCACCGGGTCATTGGGCCAATGCTTATGACGTGCAGGTGCCGGTTTACGATCCGGCGCTGGCTCGAAATATGTTGCGCGAGGCGGGCTATGGCGAACATCGCCTGCGTCTGCACTACAAGACTTCCGCCGATGCGTTTCGCTTGCGCATCGCGACCTTGTTGCAGGCCGAGCTTGCCGAGGTCGGCGTCGATCTCGTGATCGACAGTCTCGACTGGGGCACTTTCTACGCCGATGTGGGTGCGGGCCGCTTCCAGCTCTACGGTCTGTCGTGGGTGGGGCTCAAGCTGCCGGATATCTATCGTCAGGCCTTTCACAGCGCGTCGCTGCCGCCGGCCGGTTTGAATCGCGGCCACTATGCCGAAGTGGATCTTGACCGCCTGATCGAAGCTGCCGAAGCGGAGGGTGACATGGCACGTCGCCGCCTGTTGTATCACGCCATTGCTCGACGCCTGTTGTACGCTGCGCCCTATGTTCCTCTCTGGTTTGAAACACAGACAGCGGTCTTGCGCGCCGACATCGAGGGCTATGCCGTCGATGCCGACGGCAGCTTCGATGCGCTGGCGAACGTGCATCGCGTGACTGCCCATGGACAGCGTTGATCGCATCGAGATAAATGTCGCACGGCAGCAGTTGCGTGCCTATAGCGGTGCGCGCGAACTGCGCTGTTATACGGTCTCGACCGCGCGCAACGGTGTCGGCGAAATCATGAACAGCGAATGCACGCCGCGCGGTGCTCATGAAATCGCCGAGAAAATTGGCGCCGATTGCGCCGCCAACACAGTGTTCGTGGCGCGTCGTGCAAGCGGTGAGATTTTTGATGGCGAACTCGCCGCACGCCATCCTGGTCGCGACTGGATCCTGACCCGCATTCTGTGGCTGGCGGGTCGCACTCACGGCTACAACGCTGGCGGCGAGCGCGATACCAAGGCGCGCTACATCTATATCCACGGCACGCCCGACAGCACCGTCCTCGGTCAGCCCGGCTCGCGCGGCTGCATACGCATGCGCAACGCCGACATCATTGAATTATTCGAGGCAGTGGCAGTCGGTACCCAGGTCGACATCGTCGCATGACATTCGCACCCGAGAGCGGTGACTGTCCGTCATGGACCGCGCCGAACTTCAGCCGCGCCGCGCGCGGCCGCTGCCAGCATGGCGACGTGAGTGATTTCAGCTCGCGCAACCCGAGACCGGCCATGGCTAGTTTTTCTGCTCACCCATCCGCATCAAGATCACAGCATCGGCACCATGCCTTGTGGCTCACGGCTTTGCTCGCCTGGCTGTTCGCGGGCACTGCGCTGGCGGCCGACGAGGCGCTGAACTGGGCCAGCCTCAACGGTGAGCAGCAATACATGTTGTCGCGTTTTGCGCCGCATTGGGCGCAACTCGATCTGGCTGCACGCCGCGCCCTGCTAGCGCGTGCTGAAGCGCATAGCCTCGAGGCCAAAAATAGAGCCGCTGCCGCCAGCGTAGCGAAACCCAACAGCAAGGTAACGCCGTCTCGTTCTACTGCGCGCCTGCGGCGTTCCCTATCAGCCGCCGAAGCGGGCCTGTCTGCCCATAGTTTTCGCCTGCGCCGCGTGTTGCGCGATCTGCCAGGTGTGAGCAGCAATGAACGTCGCGATCTGCTCGCGCGCTGGACTGGGCTGTCGACCACGGAGCGTGTGCAGCTGGTCGATCGCTATATGCACAATAGCGACGACGGCGACGAACTCGACCTGCAACAGTCCTTGCGTGACGGCAAGATTTCAAACGCCGAACTGCAACGCGGACTGGCCAGCGGCAAGCTGCAGGCGAGTGACGTGAAGGCCGCGCTGTCGGCTGGCAGCATCAGTACCACCACGCTCAAGAATGGTGTGGCCTCCCATGCCATCGTCGCCGAGGATCTCGATAAGGCGATGCACGATGGCGATATCGAATCCAGCGATCTGAGTAACGCCATCAAGTACAACCGCAGGCCCGACGGCGACACGTCGACTGCGCCCTAGGACACTTGCTCTCTTCCTTATTCGCGTGTCACGAAATGTGAACTCGCGCATAAAGTCCGCCTGATCCCGGCCGACAACGGCTGCACAAGCTCTAAAAAAATGCAGCACCCGCCCAGACCGGAGTCAAGTCCATGCAAGCCAGTCCCGTTTCTGTGCCCGAACCTACCACCTCGATGCGAAGGATCGCGAACGGAATATTGTCGAACGGATCTTCGGCGGGAGTACGCGCGGTGCGCGGCACACCGCTGGAATATCTGACCACGGTCCATCCCTGCTTCATCGATGGCGTGCGCACCCTGGTGCATAGACGCGGGCTCAAACAAGAAAGTCTCGATATGTTCCACAAGCTCAAGGCCTATGCCCAGCGTCATGGTTTCACGCTGCTGGAGGATCGCCGCAAGCGCGAGCTGACCTGCCGCGACGAACGTCGTCGCCTTGCGCCGATACTGTTGTTTGCCGCCGGCCTGCTGAGCCAGGGCCTGCATGCCGAAGACGGCGGGCTGCGCGACAAGGACGTGACCCTGGTGCCGACCATCGATGTCATCGGCGAACGCGTCACTAGCGATAGAGCCTATCTCATCGAAGCCGGCAAACGCTTTGTATCCAAGCCCCATGGTTCGGTGGAATTGATACTCGGCATCGCCAACGAAGTGCGCACCAAGGGTGAAAAGCATCGTGTGCGCACGCGCGGCATCCAGATGCCGAATGAATACACCGACAGTTTTATCGATCGTTACGACTACACCATGCCAACCAGCTGCGGTGGCGAGACCTTTAGTTTCTATGACGGCGAGGGTTTCGCCGCGCTCGGCTATCACGCCGGTCGCGGCGCGGTGATTCTCGATGTGCTGGCCGGTGGCGGTCCGTTTTCGGCGCCGCGTCTGTGGGGGCCTTACGACCAGGTGCTGAATGCCAATATCCGCATGGATCTCATGATGGGTGATGGCCTCAAGGACGGCATGGGCGTGTTGCAGGCGTCCTACAAGATTGGCCTGGTGCCGGTCATGCGGTCGGCCACCAAGAATTACTACGGCGAGCTTTATTCGCGTGCGGTGATGGATGCCGCTGAATGTGTGATGCCGAACTCACCGGAAGTGCGGCAGGCCGGTACCGACAATCCACCCGTGGTTGATGATCACGGTTGAGTCGAATCTATTTGGCGTCGTGCGTCGTGCGCGCTCTTTCCTCAATGAGCGCGCGCGCCAGTTTCTTGACCTGCACGTCGTAGAGCGCGAGTTCGCCGCCAGTGCGCACCGCCGCGATGGCGAGCCGTCCGACCAGCAGCAGCAACAGAATCGCGATCAGCCAGGCCATGAAATACGAGAAGCGGAAGCTGGCCGGCGGTGCAGGGGTGGGAGTGGCAGCATCGGCCGCACGGGGCAGGGGCGAGATGCCGGCGCGATCGCTGGTATCGAGTTGCTGTTGACCGCGCTGACTGGCGTTCGCCAGCGTCAGATCCAGATGCGAGCCTTGTTCCACCGCCTCAGCAAATTTCTCGATATGGGTCGGTGAACGATACAGCGACCAGGCACTGACAATCACTGTCAGCGAGACCATCAATCCCACCAACATCAGTGCCAGCCCGCAACAGCGCACCACCAGGTTCAAGACCCGCTCGGCGCGCTCCAAGCCTTCGGCTTCGGGGGGATCCTGTTTGAATTCGAAACGTGCCACCGCCAGGATTCTACACGAGGGCACACCAGTCGGGCCGTGAGTGCGGCTCGCGAGGGCGCGCTGCGGACGGTAAAGTAGACTCACTATGTTCGAGCTACGCACCCTGGGATCGCGACTCGCGGGCGCGACCGCAGTCGCGCTCGGTGTGACCTTCATGGTCTTTCTGTTGCTGCATTGTGTGCCGGGCGATCCGATAGACGTCATGCTCGGTGAATACGCCGGCGCCGCCGATAGACTCGCGCTGCGGTCACGCCTCGGGCTCGATCTGCCGCTAGCCGAACAATGGTGGCGCTTCCTACGTGGTCTAGTGCAGGGCGATCTCGGCGTTTCGCTGGTGAGCGGGCAGCCGGTCGCACAGCTGCTCGCTGAACATTTCGCTTACACCGCCGAACTCGCGCTGGCAGCGCTGTTACTCGCTCTGTTGGCGGGATTGCCGCTGGGCGTATTGGCGGCGCTGTCGGTCGGGCACGGTTGGGACGGATGCGCGAGTGTGCTGGCGGTGCTCGGCATGTCCTTGCCGAGTTTCGTGCTGGGGCCGTTGTTGATCATTGCCTTCGCCGTGCAATTGCGCTGGTTTCCTATCGGTGGCGCGGAACACGCGGCCGGCCTGGTATTGCCGGCGGTGACCTTGGCGAGTGGCCTCGCTGCGGTACTGACGCGCATGACCCGTGCCGCCATGCTCGAAGCGCTGCAACAGCCCCACGTCGTAGCGGCGCGCGCGCGCGGCTTGAGCGAATGCGCCATCGTGCGCAAGCATGTCTGTCGCAACGCCGCGCTGCCGGTGGTGACGGTCATCGGTTTGCAACTGGGCGCGCTGCTGGGTGGCGCGGTGGTGACCGAGACCGTATTCAATTGGCCAGGGCTTGGGCAGTTACTGATCGAGTCCATCCAGCGTCGCGATTATCCGGTCGTGCAGGGCGTGGTGCTGCTGATCGCGTTGACTTATATCGTGGTCAATACCGTGGTCGAGCTGCTCTACACACGCCTCGACCCGCGCATTGGGGCTGGCGCATGAAGCGCGCCGAGGTCGTGGCCCGCGCCATCATCGGAAGCTGGCTGCTGGTGGCGGTGGTCGCCCAGCTGTGGCCGCCGGCGGCAGATCTCATCTCCTTGCCCGGTATCCTCGCGCCGCCGGGCAGCGAGGCCTGGCTAGGGCGCGATGATCTCGGGCGCTCGGTGCTAGCGCGACTTGCCGCCGGCGCGGGCATCTCGCTTGAAGTCGCATTGGTGGTGGTGGGCGTGACGGCGCTGTTTGGTACAGCTCTCGGTCTCGTCGCTGGCTGGTGCGGCGGTGTGGTTGATGTTTTGCTGTTGCGACTGACCGAGATCTTCCTGGCCTTTCCCGGCATCCTGCTCGCCATCGCACTGGCCGGCGTGCTCGGCCCGGGCATCAGCAATGTGATGATTGCGCTGTGCGTGGTCGGCTGGGTTGGCTTTGCGCGTCTGGCGCGGGCGCAGACTTTGACCGTCAAGCAACGAGATCATGTGCAGGTAGCCCGTGCGCTTGGTGTCGCGCCGCCGCGCATTGTGCTGCGTCATGTGTTGCCCTTGATCGCGGGGCCTTTGATCGTCGAGGCCAGCTTCGTCTGCGCGGCGGTGATCGTGGCCGAGGCCGGACTGTCCTTCTTAGGTCTCGGCGTGCAAGCGCCGACGCCGTCCTGGGGCAGCATGATTCGTGATGGCGCCCGTTATCTGTTGGTCGCGCCGCATCTGGTGTTGATGCCGGGCCTCGCGCTCGCGAGCCTGGTAGTGGCCATCAATCTGCTCGGCGACGCCTTACGCGATCGCCTCGACCCACGTCGTCCTTGAGGCCGGCGCCCGCGTTACACTATCGCGCCTAGCGCTGGACAGGACGCAATGCTCGGACCCTTGATGATCGATATCGACGGCACGGTGCTCACGCCTGCCGATAAGGAGCTGCTGCGCCACCCGCTGGTGGGCGGCGTGATCTTGTTCGCGCGCAACTACACCGACCCGACGCAATTGGTCGAACTGACGCGTGCCATCCACGCGCTGCGCGAGCCCAAGCTTGTGATTACAGTCGACCAGGAAGGCGGGCGTGTGCAGCGTTTCCGCCAGGGCTTCTCCGCATTGCCGCCGCTGGCGAGTCTCGGCGAAGTCTATGCGCGCGATGCCCAAGCGGCATTGGCGCTCGCCGCCGACTGCGCGTGGCTCATGGCCAGCGAATTGCGCGCGGTCGGTGTCGATTTCAGTTTCGCGCCGGTGCTCGATCTGCGCTCCGCGCGCAGCGCGGTGATCGGTGATCGCGCCTTTCACGACACGCCGCAGGTAGTCGCGCGTCTGGCACGGGCTTATATCGCCGCCCTGCATCGCGCCGGCGTGGCGGCGGTCGGTAAGCATTTCCCGGGGCATGGTTGCGTGGCCGCCGATTCCCATCACGAGCTGCCGA
Source organism: Pseudomonadota bacterium (assembly GCA_043782755.1). Taxonomy (GTDB): domain Bacteria; phylum Pseudomonadota; class Gammaproteobacteria; genus JADJYF01. The sequence continues at coordinate 18,907 of JAYWAC010000021.1, forward strand.
TAGACGAGCGTGATTTCTTCGATCTGGAACAGCACGACCTGGTGCCGTTTCGCGCCGCTGTCGCTGCCGGCCTCGAGGGCATCATGGTCGCCCATGTGCTCTACCCCAAGGTCGACAGCCTGGTCGCCGGCTATTCGCCGCACTGGATCAAGGATGTGTTGCGCCATGACATGGGCTTCAGCGGCACGGTGTTCAGCGATGACTTGAGCATGGCCGGTGCCGATCTCGGTGCAAGTTATGCCGTGCGCGCGCGGCAAGCCTTAGCCGCCGGATGTGATGTGCTGTTGATCTGCAATCATCGCGCGGGTGCGATCGAGGTCATCGACAGCCTGCCGGTGGCGCCCTATCCCCAGACCCAGGTGCGCCTCATGCGCATGCATGGTCGTGGTGGCGTGCCTTCGCTTGAGGCTTTGCGTGCCAGCGTGGACTGGCAGGCGGTCGCGGCGCGGGTGCGCAGTCTCGATCCCGATCCTGAACTCGATCTCGGCGACGACGATGCCTTGGCTTGAGCGCCTGCGCGTCGGCCTGCTACTTCTGTGCTGGCTGACGGCAACCCAGGCCGCCGAACTCAATTGCCAAGCGCTGAGCCGCGCCGCGCCCATCGATCGCGCAGCGGTGGTGCACGGTCATGGTCTGTTGTGGCGGGTGACGGGCGCCGACGCCGGCGAGAGTTATCTGCTTGGCACCATGCACATCGCCGAGCCGCGCGTGATGCAGGTGGTGGACGTCATCCAGCAGCAGTTCGCGACCAGTACGGTGTTCGCGCTGGAAGTAGTGTTGGACGACGCTGCTATGCGCAAGCTCGGGGCGGCGATGTTCTACCGCGATGGACGCCGCCTGTCCAAGGTCGTTGGCGACACCCTGTTTGCCAACATTGCCCAGCATCTGACCGACTATGGCGTGCCGAAAGCCCTCGCCGAGACCATGAAACCCTGGGCGGCTTTCACCACCTTGAGCATGCCGATAGGTGCCAGCGCCGCGCCGCTCGACCTGCAATTGATGAGCGCCGCGCATCAGGCCGGCAAGGAAGTGGTGGGGCTGGAGAGCATCGACGAACAGCTCGCGGTGTTCGACGGCGTGCCCGAACCGGATCAGGTCTCAATGCTGCGTGACGTCGCTTGTCACTATGAGACTTTCCAGCGTGAGCTGGACGAGATGGTCGACGCCTATGTGGCGCGTGATCTCGCCGCCCTGGTGGAACAAGCCGAGCGTTATGAGGGCGAGGGCAAGGATGCCTTCATGGACAAGCTCTTGTACGAACGCAATGTGCGTATGGCCGAGCGCATGGTGCCGCTGCTCGCCGTCGGTCATGCTTTCATTGCGGTCGGCGCGCTGCATCTGCCTGGCGCGCGCGGTGTGCTGCGTTTACTCGAACAGCAGGGCTATCGGGTCGAGGCGGTATACTGAGCGCACACGGCATGGCGCCGTTTGCGAGAGGTCGAACGTGAAGATTCCCTTCGTTAAAATGCATGGGCTCGGCAACGATTTCGTGGTGCTCGATCAGCGCGCGCGCCATTTCGATCTGAGTCCTGCCCAGATTGTCTTGCTGGCCGATCGCCGCTTCGGTATCGGCTGCGATCAATTGCTGTCCTTGGAAACGCCCAACGCGCAACAAGCGGCGGTGCGTTACCGCGTCTATAACGCCGATGGCTCCAGTGCCGAACATTGCGGCAATGGCGTGCGGTGCGTGGCGCGCTACTTGGAACGACGTGGTGAAGCCCAGGCCGGCACGGTGCTGGTCGAGATCGGTGAGCAGGTGTTTGAACTCGCATTGCTGGGCGATGGCCAGGTGCGGGTCGACATGGGCGCGCCGCGCTTCGCGCCTGCTGATATTCCGCTCAGCGTGGCGGCCGAGGCTGACCGTTATGCACTGTCCTTTGAAGGCGAGGCGCTGCCTTTCGGTGCAGTGTCGATGGGCAACCCCCATGCGGTGTTCGAAGTCGAATCGACCGAGACCGCGCCGGTCGAGCGCCTCGGCGCCACGCTGCAGGACCATGCCCTCTTTCCGCGCCGCGTGAACGTCGGTTTCATGCAGGTGCTCAACCCGGCACACATTCGCCTGCGCGTTTTTGAGCGCGGTGTCGGCGAGACCCAGGCCTGTGGTACCGGCGCTTGCGCGGCCGTCGCGGTCGGCCGAAGATGGCGCCGCCTTGGCGACGAGGTCCGCGTCCAATTGCGCGGTGGCGAGCTGACCATCGCCTGGGACGGCGAGCCTGGCCATGCGCTGTGGATGACCGGCCCCGCAACATTCGTGTTTGAAGGAAGCATGGAAATATGACGTCGCCCAGCCAGCCGGACACGCCGCTTTCGTCGCCCGTGGACGCGCAGGACGTGATCGATTATCTGCGCGCGCACCCGAGCTTTCTCGATCAGCATCCACGCTTATTGAGCGAACTGACCATCGCCCATGAGACCGGCGCCAGCGTGTCGCTGGTGGAGCGTCAGGTGGGTGTGCTGCGCGAGGAGAACGCTCGTCAGAAGAAGCAGTTCGAGGATTTGATTCGTCACGCCCGCCACAACGAGCAACTGACCCACAAGATTCACGCTCTGGTGTTGACTTTGATGAACGCGGTCGGCCCGCAGGCGATCTTCGCGAGTCTTGAGCGTGGACTGCGTGCCGATTTCGGCGCTGATCGCGTCGAAGCTTTCATCTTCGCCGACGCTGCGGCGGTCGATGCTGACGCGCTGGCGCCCTTCGTCGGCGTTACCTCACCAGCGCGCAGCGCATTTGCGCCGGTCATCGGTTCGCGCAGTTCCGCCTGCGGCGTGCTGGAAGAAGCGCAGCGAGCAACTTTCGATGACGGCTTCAAGGGCTCGGCGGTGGTGATGCCCCTCATTGGCCAAGCTTGGGACGGCGTGATCGTGTGTGCCAGCAACGATGCCGGCCGCTACTCGGCCGACATGGGTACCGAGCTGCTCGACTATCTGCGCGAAGTCGCGACCTTGCTCATCGCGCCGTGGGTGAAACGGAGCCCGCGCTCCTGAACGAAGCGGCGGCGGCCGCACGCCGTGCCGCCTGCGACGATTTCCTGCGGACCTTGCAGGGGCACTCCGTCCACACCCTCGCCGCCTACCGGCGCGACCTCCAACAATTCATCACCTGGCTGAACGCGCAGGACATCGCCGATTGGCAGGACATCGACATCCATTGCCTGCGCGCCTATGTTGCCGACCGCCATCGTGCCGGCGTGGGCGGTACTTCTCTGGCGCGCGCGCTGTCGGTGCTGCGCACCTGGTTCCGTCATCTGGCCGGGCGCGGTCTCATGGCGTCCAATCCCGCCCAGGGCCTGCGCGCACCGAAGTCGCCGCGTCGTCTGCCACGGACTTTGGACGTCGATCAGGTCATCCGTGTGTTGGAACAGAAGGGCGAGGGGGTGCTGGCGTTGCGTGACCGTGCGATGTGGGAAACGCTCTATTCTTGCGGCCTGCGCGTGTCGGAACTGGTGGGCTTGAGTCTTGCGGATGTGGACTTACGCAATCGCGAGGCGCGCGTGTTGGGCAAGGGCCGCAAGCAGCGCGTGGTGCCGATTGGCCGCTTTGCGGTCGAGTTGCTGGAACAATGGCTGAAGGCGCGCGCTACCCTGCTACGTGGCGAGGAGACCGCCCTGTTTCTCAATCATCGCGGCCAGCGACTCACTACGCGCGGCGTGCAGAATCGGCTTAGCCACTGGTGCCTGGCCCACGGCATCGACATCAAGCTCCATCCCCACATGCTGCGTCATTCCTTTGCCTCGCACCTGCTGGAGTCCTCGGGCGATCTGCGCGCGGTGCAAGAACTGTTGGGCCACGCCAACATCTCCACCACCCAGATCTATACCCATCTTGATTTCCAGCGGCTGGCCAAGGTCTACGACGAGGCCCATCCGCGCGCTAGAAAGCGCTCTCCATAGCGGCTGCCTCGGGACCATCGTGTACAATCCGACGCCCATGTCGAACAAATCCTCTCTCGTCTTGCACGGTACTACCATCTTGTCTGTCCGTCGCGGGCGTGATGTCGTGATTGGAGGCGATGGCCAGGTCTCGATGGGCGACACCATCTTGAAGGGCAATGCGCGCAAGGTGCGCCGTCTCTATCAGGAGCAAGTCATCGCCGGTTTCGCCGGCGGTACCGCCGATGCCTTCACCTTGTTCGAGCGTTTCGAAGGCAAGCTTGAAGAGCATCGCGGCAACCTGTTGCGCGCCGCCGTCGAGCTGGCCAAGGACTGGCGCACCGATCGTATGCTGCGTCGTCTGGAAGCGATGTTGGCAGTCGCCAATCGCGATCATTCGCTGATCATCACCGGCACCGGTGACGTCATCGAGCCCGAGCATGACATCATCGCGATTGGTTCTGGCGGTAACTATGCGCGGGCCGCCGCGCGTGCCTTGCTGGCCGAGACCGACTTGTCGCCCGAGGCTGTCGTGCGACGTGGGCTCGCCATCGCCGGCGAAATTTGTGTGTACACCAACGACCAGGTCACGATTGAAGCTTTGACCGGTTGAGTCCGACACCATGGGCACGAGCAATCTCACACCACAGGAAATCGTCGAGCAACTCGACAAGCACATCGTTGGCCAAGCCGATGCCAAGCGCGCGGTCGCCATCGCGCTGCGCAACCGCTGGCGACGCGCGCAGGTCGAGCCCGGCTTGCGTAATGAAATCACACCCAAGAATATTCTCATGATCGGCCCTACTGGTCGGCAAGACCGAGATCGCGCGCCGTCTGGCGCGCCTCGCCGGCGCACCCTTCATCAAGATCGAAGCGACCAAGTTCACCGAGGTCGGTTATGTTGGCCGTGACGTCGATTCCATCATTCGCGATCTGGCCGACATCGCCGTCAACATGGAACGTGAGGCCGCCATGGCGCAGTTCCGTGCCCAGGCTGAAGAAGCCGCCGAGGAGCGCATCCTCGACGTGTTGCTGCCTGGCCCGAAGACCTTTGGTGAGACCGCCCCCGAGGATACTTCGTCCACCCGTCAGCGTTTCCGCAAGATGCTGCGCGAGGGCAAACTCGAAGACCGCGAAATAGAAATCGAAGTGAATGCCGCCAGCGCCGGCGTCGAGATCATGGCCCCGCCCGGCATGGAAGAGATGACCAACCAGCTGCGTGGCATGTTCCAGAATTTAGGCCAGAGCCGTAAGCGCAGCCGCCGCGTGCAGATCGCCAATGCGCGCAAGCTGCTGGTTGAGGAAGAGGCCGCCAAGTTCATCAACGAGGAAGACATCCGCGCGCGCGCTCTCGACAATCTCGAACAGAACGGCATCGTGTTCCTCGACGAAATCGACAAGGTCGCGCGACGTTCCGATACCCATGGCCCGGATGTGTCACGCGAAGGCGTGCAGCGCGATCTGCTGCCGCTGGTGGAAGGTTGCTCGATCAGCACCAAGCACGGCATGGTCAAGACCGACCATGTGTTGTTCATCGCAAGCGGCGCGTTTCACTTCGCCAAGCCTTCGGATCTGATTCCGGAATTGCAGGGGCGATTACCGAATCGTGTCGAACTCGCGCCGCTGACCGTCGACGATTTCGTACGCATTCTGACCGAGCCCGATGCTTCGTTGACGCGTCAGTACAAAGCCTTGCTCGCGACCGAGAACGTCGCTCTGGATTTCACCGCTGACGGTGTGGCGCGGCTCGCCGAGATCGCCTTCTCGATCAACGAGCGTAGCGAAAACATCGGCGCGCGGCGTCTGTACACCGTGATGGAGAAAATGCTCGAGGCGGTATCTTTCACTGCGCCGGGCCTGGATGGCCAGCAACTCACCATCGACGCTGACTACGTCAATCGTCATATCGGACGCCTGGTGGCGGACGACAATCTCGCCAAGTACATCCTCTGATATGGCCAGCCACGTTCCCGTCGACATCAAACTCCATCAGCAGTCGCGCAAACTCGAAGTGAGTTTTGATGATGGCAAGAGCTACACCTTGTCCTGTGAGTATCTGCGCGTCTATTCGCCCTCGGCGGATGTGCGCGGCCATAGCCCGGAGCAGGCCGTGCTGCAGATCCACAAGGAAGGGGTCAACATCAAGGACATCGAAGCGGTCGGCAACTATGCCGTGAAGCTGGTGTTCGATGATGGCCATGACACCGGCCTCTACACCTGGGACTACCTCTACGAACTCGGTTCGCGCCACACCGAATACTGGCGCCGTTATCTCGCCGCGCTGTCGACGGCCGGCATCGAACGCGTGGCCGATGGCGGCTGAACCGCCGATGGACGAGCAGGGTCAAGGCCAACGCGATAACGATAGCGAGGGCGAAAGCCTGTTCGGTTACGAGCGGGTGCCGAGCGCGCTCAAGACTGCGCGCGTGAAGCGTGTGTTCGACGCCGTCAGCCCGCGTTACGACCTCATGAACGATTTGATGTCGGCCGGCCTCCATCGGCTGTGGAAGCGCTTTGCGGTCGAACTCTTGAAGCTCCGCCCGGGTCAGGTGGTGCTCGATCTGGCCGGTGGCACCGGTGACATCGCGCGTTTGCTGGTCAAGCGCTTTCCTGGCCAGAACCGCGTGCTGGTCAGCGACATCAATGCGCAGATGTTATGGCGCGGCCGTGATCGCGCGCTCGACGCTGGCCTTGTCGACGGCCTCGAATATGTGCAGGGCAACGCCGAGGCGCTGCCCTTCGCGAGCAACAGCATAGACCGCGTGATCATGGCTTTCGGTCTGCGCAACGTCACGCATAAGAGCGCAGCACTGGCCGAGATCGCACGGGTGCTCAAGCCCGCTGGTCGCATCGCGATACTTGAGTTCTCAACCGTCAAGACGCCGCTGCTGGCGCGTGCCTATGACTTCTATTCCTTTCAGGCGCTGCCGCGTCTCGGCCAACTGGTGGTCGGCGATGGCGACAGTTATCGCTATCTCGCCGAATCGATCCGCGTGCATCCCGATCAGGAGGCACTCAAGTGCATGATGGAGCGCGCCGGCTTCGAGGGCGTGCGCTTCTACAATCTGCTGGCCGGTATCGTGGCCGTGCACGTCGGCTGGAAGGTCTGAGATGAACAACAGCGCAAGCGCGGAGCGGGATTTTGCCGATACCTTGCTGGCGCGTCTTGAAGACGCGGTATCAGCCGCGCTGTCCCGTTTATTACGCACTGATCCCGATACCGCCGCGCGCTTGGCGACACTGGAAGGCAGCGTGATCGAAATTGCGTTACGTGACAGTGCGCGTAGTGCTTACGCCTTGCCCGGTGCCCATGGTGTTACGCTCAAGCGTCGCCACGAAGGCGTGGTGGCGGTCAAGGTCAGCGGCCGTGTGGCGGATTTCCTGGCCTATGCGCGCGCCAGTCGCCGGGGCGATTCGCTGGGCGCGGGGCGCATCGAGATCGCCGGCGATTTGGCCATTGCGCAACAGGTGCAGGGCCTGCTCGGCGAACTCAGCATCGACTGGGAAGAGTTACTGTCGCGCACGATTGGCGATGTGCCAGCCCACCAGGTCGGCCGCGCGGCGCGCGCGGTGTTCGCTTTGGGTAAGCAGGCCTTGGCCAAGCTCGAGCGTGACGCGGCGGACTATTTAAAACACGAGAGCCGCCTGCTGGTGAGTCGCCAGGCGCTGGAACAGTTCGGGCGCGCGGTGTTCACGCTCGCCGACGATGTCGATCGTCTCGAAGCACGCTTGAAACGGCTGCGCGAGCGCGCGCCGCGTTCATGATTCTGGTCCCGCAATTTCTGCGTGTACTCGCCATTCAACGCGTGCTGATCAAGCACGGCTTCGACGAGATCATCTTTTCGACGCCGATGTTCGCGCCTTTCGGCTTCATTCTGTATCTGCTGCCGTGGAACTGGCGACGTCGTGAGTATTTGCCGCGCGCGCAACGCTTGCGCGCGGTGCTGGAGGATCTTGGGCCGCTGTTCGTGAAGTTCGGCCAGATTCTTTCCACCCGTCGCGATCTCCTCAACGATGAGATAGCTGGCGAGCTGGCCAAGCTGCAAGATCATGTGCCGCCCTTTCCCGGCGCGCAGGCACGTGTCATCGTCGAGCGTGCTTACGGCCACCCGCTTGAACGTGTGTTTTCGATGTTCGATGAGACGCCGCTGGCTTCGGCCTCGATTGCCCAGGTGCATGCAGCGCGCCTGCTCGACGGGCGCGAAGTGATCGTCAAGGTCGTGCGACCCAATCTGCGTCACACCATCGCCCAGGACATCAAGCTTATGTATCTCTTGGCCGAGGCCGCCGAGCGCTTATGGACGCGCGGTCGTCTGCTCAAGCCCAAGGTGGTGGTGGCGGAGTTCGAGAAGACCCTGCTCGACGAACTCGACATGATGCGCGAAGCCGCCAACTGCTCGCAGTTGCGTCGTAACTTCGCCGATTCTGACCGCATGTATGTGCCCGAGGTGTTCTGGGATCACACCCGCGAGAACGTGTTGGTGATGGAACGGGTGTCGGGTCTGCATATCGGTGACCTTGACGGTCTGCGTAGCGCGGGCGTCGATCTGAAGATGCTGGCTGAACGCGGCGTCGAGATCTTCTTCACGCAGGTGTTTCGCGATCACTTCTTTCATGCCGACGTGCACCCCGGCAATCTGTTCATCCTGCCGGGCGAGAACGGCGAAGGCCCGCGCTATGCGCCGGTCGATTTCGGCATCATGGGTTCTTTGAGCGAATTCGATCAGCGCTATCTGGCGGAGAATTTCTCGGCTTTTCTCGATCGCAACTACCGGCGCGTGGCGGAGCTGCACGTTGAGTCCGGCTGGGTACCGGGGCATACCCGGGTCGATGAATTCGAGTTCGCGATCCGCGCGGTGTGTGAGCCGATTTTCGACCGACCCATGAAGGATATCTCGGTCGGTAATCTGCTTCTGCGTCTGTTCCAGACTGCGCAGCGTTTCGAGATGGAGATCCTGCCGCAGCTGCTGTTGCTGCAAAAGACCATGGTCAACGTCGAAGGCATTGGTCGCCAGCTCTACCCGGAACTGGATCTATGGCGGGCAGCGCGGCCCTCGCTCGAAAAATTCATGACGGAACGGGTGGGCGCGCGACGTCTGTTTAGCGCCTTCAAGGCCAGCGTGCCGCACTGGGTGGACCGCCTGCCGGAGCTGCCGATGTTGACCGTCGAAGTGTTGGATCAGTTGAAGAGTGGACGGCTCAAGGTGCAGACCAACGATCCCAAGCTCGACGAGATTCGCCTTGAGATCCGCAGTCTGCAACGACGCCTGGTGCTGGCCCTGGTCGGCGTCGGCTGCGTGGTGTGCGCAGCGGTCCTGCTATCGGTGAAGGGCTCAGCCACCGCCGTGCTGGGCCCCTTGCCTTTAAGCGTGTGGTTGATTGGCGCGCTGGGTGCGATCGCTGCCTTTGCTTCGCTGAAGAGCGGCCCGCGCCGACGGCGCTGAGCGCGCTTTTCTCCTCACGCCTTTTATCTCGACAAGCGCCCTCAAGGTGCGGCGACACTGCGTTTGTTGTTGAGCATGACCATGCCCTTCAGCATGTTGAGCGCTTCATAAAGCTCGTAATCGCGTTCCGCCAGCGGGCTCTTGTCGGCGTCGTTTTTGCTGTCACCCTTGTCCGCGTCCTTGGCCTTGCTGTCTTTCGACTTGTCGGGCGCATCGGCCTTGCCTTTGTCCTTGTCGGTGATCGGATTGGCGAGGTGACGGCTCAAGTCCGCTTCCTTGATCATCTCGACTGCGGCGGTCTTGATTGAAGACACCTTGACCTTGTCGATGACGATGTCGGGCTTGATGCCTTCGGCCTGGATGGAGCGACCATTGGGCGTGTAGTAACGTGCGGTGGTGAGTTTCAAGGCCGAGTGGTTGTTCATCGGCAGGATGGTTTGCACCGAGCCCTTGCCGAAACTGCGGCGGCCCATGATCAAGGCACGACCGCGGTCCTGCAATGCGCCGGCGACGATTTCCGACGCCGACGCCGAGCCTTCGTTGATCAATACGATGAGCGGCGCGCCATTCAGCATGTCTGGCGGCTTGGCCGAGAACTCGAGCTTGGAATCGGGCACGCGACCGTCGGTGTAAACGATTTTGCCGGATTCAAGAAAGGTATCGGCGATCGATACCGCAGCCCCAAGAATACCGCCAGGATTGTTGCGCAGATCGAGGATAAGACCGTTCAGCTTGTCGCCGGACTTCGCTTTCAGTTCACCGAGCTGCTTGATGACGTCGTCACCGGTAGCTGCCTGAAACTGCGAGACGCGCATGTAACCATAGCCCGGTTCCAGCATATGGCTGCGCACGCTCGCGACCTTGATGAGGGCGCGAGTCAGTTTGAAGATCAGCGGCTTCTGCTCGCCTTCACGCACCACGGTCAGGGTGATATCGCTGCCCGGCTTGCCGCGCATCTTTTTCACCGCGTCGTTGATCGACATGCCCTTCACCGGCGTGTCGTCGAGCTTGATGATGGTGTCGCCAGCCTGCACGCCGGCCTGTTGCGCGGGCGTATCGTCTATCGGCGAGATGACTTTGATGAAGCCTTCCTCCAAGCCGACTTCGATGCCTAAGCCACCAAATTCGCCGGACGTGCCTTCCTGCAGATCGGTGTAGTCGTCGGCGTCGAGATAGGCGGAGTGTGGATCGAGACCCGACAGCATGCCGCGCATGGCGTTCTCGATGAGGGTCTTGTCGTCAATGGCCTCGACGTAGTCGCTCTTGATCTTGTGCAACACCTCGACCAGCACGCGGATGTCATCTACCGGTATCGGTTCGGTGGTCGGTGGTGTGAGCTTGACCTCGTTGCTGTCTTCGGGCGCGGGCATCGGTGTGGTGGGTAGCGTACTCGGCGCGACGGCCGGCGCCTTCGGCGCGCCCGCGCCACCATCCTCACCGAAAGCGGACAGACTGGCGAGGGCGGTCAACACCAGCGTGGATAAGGCGCGACGCGCAATGGGCTTCAGCATGGAAGGGGGTCACTCATGGTTCGTTCGTCGGTATGAGGGCAGCGAGGTGATCGAGTTCCGGGCCCGCCACGGCGGCTTTGCAGCATACCGGCAGCGCGGCTGAGGGTATAGAGCGTGGGTTGCGTGTCTGGCGCACGCAACCACGGGCACACATCAAGCCGCGTTTTGCGTGCGATCTTTCAGCGCGACCAATGGGCGGCCGGTCATCTCGCGAGGGATCTCGACATCCATCAAGGCCAGCATGGTTGGCGCGACATCGGCGAGGCTGCCGTCCTGGGCCATCTCGGCCGCGCGCCCGATGTAGATCAAGGGCACCAGATTGCTGGTGTGGGCGGTGTGCGGATTGTGCGTGCCGTGAGCGTGGTCGTGTTCGCGCATCTTCTCCGCGTTGCCATGGTCGGCGGTGATCAGCACATCCACGCCATGGGCGCGAGCGGCGGCCAGTACGCGACCCAGACAACGATCCAGTACCTCGATACATTGCACCGTGGCATCGAATTTGCCGGTGTGACCAACCATATCGGCGTTGGCGAAATTGCAGATGATGGCGTCGTAGGTTTCGCTGTTCAGCGCCACTACCAGTTTGTCCGCTACTTCGTCGGCGCTCATGCCGGGGTCGAGATCATAGGTCGCGACATTGGGCGAGGGCACCATGATGCGGTCTTCGCCCTGGAAGACTTTTTCTTCGCCACCGTTGAAGAAGAAGGTGACGTGGGCGTATTTCTCGGTCTCGGCGATGCGCAGCTGGCGCAGGCCATGTTGTTCGATGACCGCGCCGAAAGTGTTGGTGAGATCGGCGGCATCGTAGGCGACCGGCAACTTGAACGCTTCGCTGTAGTTCGTCATGCACACGAATTCGCCCAGCGCCGGCACACGGGCGCGCGCGAATTTGTCGAACGCAGCGTTGGTCAGCGCCGTAGTCAATTGTCGAGCGCGGTCCGCGCGGAAGTTGGCGAAGATCACCACATCGCCATCGGCCATCTCGTGATGGGGCTGCGTGGCGGATTCGATGACGGTGGCGGTCACGAATTCATCGGTCTCGTTGCGCGCATAGGCCGCCGCGAGCGCCGTCAACGCATCGGGCGCGCTGTGGGCAGCGCGGCCGTCAACTAGCAATGCATAAGCTGGCGCGACACGCTCCCATTTGTTGTTGCGATCCATGGCGAAGTAACGGCCAACGATGGAGGCTACGCGCGCGCTGCCGAGAGTGCGACCATGATCCTCGAGACGCTTGAGCGTAGCGGCCGCGCTCTGCGGTGCTGTGTCACGGCCGTCGAGGAAGGCATGCACATAGATATGTTTGACGCCCTGCGCGTGCGCCATATCCATCAGTGCGAGAATATGATCTTCGTGACTGTGCACGCCGCCCGGCGAGGCCAAGCCGAGGATATGCACGGCGCGCTCAGTCTGGGCCGCCTTGGTGCAGGCGCCAACCAGCACCGGGTTGCGTGCGAATTCGCCGTTGGCAATGGCCTTGCCGATGCGCGAGAAATCTTGATCGATGAGGCGGCCGGCACCGATGTGCATGTGGCCGACTTCGGAATTACCCATCTGTTGATCCGGCAGACCGACATCGGTACCCGAACAACGGATGAGTCCGTGCGGACACTCCGACCAGAGGCGATCCCAGACCGGTGTCTGCGCGGCAAGGATGGCGTTGTATTCGGGATCCTCACTATGGCCCCAGCCATCGAGGACGATCAACATGACAGGGTGTTTGGCTTGCGGCATCGGGCTCAATCGAACGGTGTTTCGTAACGGGTTTGTCGATTCTCGGCGCAGAGTTTGAGTGTATCATACGGCCGCGCAGCGACCGCCGCGTGCCACCAAGTGTTACTCACCGTCCTCATTCGTATCCCGCCTGATCATCATGCAACACCTGAGTGAATTCGCCTTGACCCATTGGATGCTAGTGACTGCATTCACGGTGTTGCTCGGCTTACTGGTGGCCAACACCATCACCACCGTCGGTGGCATTGCGGCCCAGGAGGCGGTGTCACTCATCAACCGCGCGGGCGCGGTGGTGGTCGACATCCGCAGCGCCGAGGATTTCGCTGCCGGTCACATCATCGATGCCGTACATTTTCCGCTCGCCGATCTGGCGAAAAGTGGCGAGAAGCTCAAGAAGCTCGCCGGCAAGCCGATCATCGTGTGCTGCATGAGCGGCAATCTGGCCGGCCAAGCCGCTCGCGAGCTGAAGCTGCAAGGCTTCACGCCAGTCCATGCACTGAAAGGTGGCATTGGCGCTTGGCGCGCCGAGAATCTGCCGATAGCGGTGGGCTAGTCGCCTGTCGCTCGAACAAGTATCCACATATTCGATAATTACACCGACGGGAGCCCGACAGTCATGGCGGACGAAAACAGCGCGCAGGCCGCAGGCCAGCAGACCATCACCGGCCAGCTCGCGATCCAGAAGATTTACGTGAAAGACATCTCCTTCGAAGCGCCGAATTCGCCGGCGGTGTTCACCGGCGAACTGAATCCGACCGCCGATGTGCATTTCGCCAACCGCACCACCGCGCTCGATGCCGAGAACCACGAAGTGGTGCTGACCGTGACGGTCAAGGTCCGGCAGGAAGAGCGCACCGTGTATCTGGTCGAAGTCCAGCAGGCCGGTATCTTCACCGTGCGCGGTTTTCCCGAAGAGCATCTCGGCGCGATACTCGCGACCGCCTGCCCCAATACCCTATTCCCCTTCGCGCGCGAGGCGATTTGCGATCTGGTGACCAAGGGTGGTTTTCCGCAATTGCTGCTGGCGCCGGTCAATTTCGAGATTCTCTACGCGCAGGAACTACAGCGGCGCATGGCGGAGAACAATGCGCAACAGGGCGCACCCCACTGAGGCCGAGAGGCTCCTCGTGGCTGGTAAGGTGCGACGGGCTTGAATGACTGACGCACCGGTACTGGTGGTCGGCGCGGGCGCCTGGGGCAGTGCGCTGGCCAGCGTCTGCGCACGGGCCGGGCGCCAGGTGCTGCTCTACGACAAGAACGCCGTGACCATCGCGGTCTTACGCAGCACGCGCCATCATCCGCACTTTGCCTGCGAAGTCGAACTCCATCCTCACATCACGCCCGTTACTGAACTCGAAGGCATGCCGCGTCCGGCTTTTGCCATATTGGTGGTGCCTTACCAGGTCATGCGAGTTGCGCTGCGCAGTCTAAGCGAGGCCTTGCCGATGCTGCCGGCGGTGGCCTGTGCGAGCAAGGGCTTCGAACTCGAAACCGGCATGATGGCGCACGAAATCGTCGCCGACGTGCTGGGTCCCGAGCTGCCCTTCGCCCAGGTCTCCGGCCCCAATTTCGCCGTCGAGATCATGCGTGGTAGCCCAGCCGCCATTACTGTAGGCGCGAGCAGCGCGGCGCTCGGTGCGCAACTGGTCAATGCCATGCACGGCCCGGCCTTTCGACCTTATTACACCGATGACGTGATCGGGGTCGAAATCGGCGGGGCACTCAAGAACGTCATCGCCATCGCCGCCGGCATCGCCGACGGTCTCGGCTTGGGTGCTAATACGCGCGCCGCGCTGATCACTCGCGGTCTGGCCGAGATCGCCCGCTACGGCGTGGCGCGCGGCGGGCGCATGGAAACCTTCATGGGCTTGTCGGGCATGGGCGACCTGGTGCTGACCTGCACTGACGACCAGTCACGCAATCGCCGTTTCGGCATGGCGCTGGCGGGAACCGGATCGGTGGTGGCCGCCGAAGCCCAGGTCGGCGCGCTGGTCGAAGGGGTGGCCACGGCCCGTGCCATTGCCGCCTTGGCGACGCATAGCCAAATCGACATGCCGATAGCCGCCGAAGTGGCGCGCGTGCTGGCCGGGTCGACCACGCCTCGCGACGCAGTACGCGACCTGCTGGCCCGCGACCCGACCATGGAAACGCGCTGAATCCCGCTAGCCTAAAGTTCGCTGAACTCCTGCCGCTACCGCCAAGGACAGCCACCAATGGCTGCTGTCGTTTGCACAGGAGACTCGACCTTGGAAAAACTCCGCGCCCGCTTTTCCTTCCGCGACACCATCTCGGTGATCGTCATTCTTGGCACCTTGTCCGCTTTCGCCTTGCCAGGTTTCGCCAACGTCGAACGGGAATCGCGCAAGGCGGCCCTTGATGAATTGACCGATGCCATGCGCAATGCCACCGCGCTGGTGCACGCGGTGTCGGTGGCCACCGGTAACCGTGGCGATAGCGTCGTGCTCGAAGGCAGGACCATCACGGTCAATGCCGCTGGTTATCCGCAAGACGAGCGCGCCTTGCGCGCCGCGCTGGGCCAGGACCCGGTCGGCCATGGCTATGTGTTGAGCGGTGACGGCTTTGCTCCTGCGGAAGTCACCCATCCCGGCGCTTGCACGGTGACCTATGATCCATCGGTCAACCCGCCGCTGATCAGCTCGCCGGCACTGCTGGATTGCGAATAGTTTTTAAACGGGCCGCGCGCAAGATACCGGCCGACTCGCCCCTCACTGCTCTACTTCCACTTACGGTGCGGGCATGAGCCCGCTGCCGACACTTCCGGCATAGCCGTGCTGACGCCAGACTTCGAATAGCGCTATCGCGACCGCATTCGAGAGATTCAGACTGCGACTGCCCGCGACCATCGGGATACGCACCCGTTGAGCAGGCGGGATGTCCGCCAGCACGGTGTCCGGCAAGCCACGCGATTCAGGGCCGAACAGCATGGTGGTGTCGTGTGGAAATGCTACCTCGGCCAATGTCGTGGCGGCCTTGGTGGTGAAGGCGAACAGGCACGTCGGCACTAGGCTCGCGAGACAGGCGCTCAGCGAAGCATGTTGTCGAATCTCAGCGAATTCGTGATAGTCGAGACCCGCGCGCCGCAGTTGCTTGTCGTCGAGCGTGAAACCCAGCGGTTCGATGAAGTGCAGACGTGCCCCGCTGTTGGCGCACAGCCGTATAATATTGCCGCTATTCGGCGGTATCTCCGGCTCGTAGAGGATGATGTTGAACACGGTGGAATCAGTGTGCGCTGCGCGCGACCAAGAGGCCGCTCATGCTTGATGATGCGCGGCTGGCGATCGACTTGTGCGGATTGCGTCTGCGCACACCCTTGGTGTTGCTGTCGGGCTGTGTCGGTTTCGGCGAAGAGTACACCCGCGTCGAAGGCTTTTCCAACGCTGATGCCGGTGCCATCTGTCTGAAAGGCACGACGCTTAGCCCCCGCCTCGGCAATTCCGCGCATCGTGTATATGAAACGCCGGGTGGCATGTTGAATGCTATCGGTCTGCAGAATCCGGGCGCGCGCGCGGTGGTCGATGACATCCTGCCCACGCTCGATTTCAACGAGACGCGTTTCATCGCCAATGTCTCCGGTTCGACGATTGAGGAATACGTGGAAGTCACGCGCATCTTCGACGACTCGCCGATAGATGCCATCGAAATCAATATCTCGTGCCCGAACGTCAAGGAAGGCGGTGTGACTTTCGGCAACGACCCGGACATGTCGGCGCGCGTGGTGGCGGCTTGCCGTCGTGCTACCAACAAGCCGCTCATCACCAAACTTTCACCGAATCAAACCGACATCGCCAACAATGCGCGGCGCTGCATCGAGGCTGGCACCAATGGCTTGGCGGTGATCAATACGCTGATGGGCATGGCTATCGACATCGAACGTCGCCGACCTGTGCTCGGTAACAACCAGGGCGGCGTGTCGGGGCCGGCCATCAAGCCGATAGCAGTGTTCAAGACTTTTCAGGTTGCCGAGGTTGCGCGGCCCTTAGGCATCCCTATCATCGGCCAGGGTGGTGTGACTTGCGCTGCGGACGCCATTGAATTCCTGCTTGCCGGCGCGACCGCAGTCGGCGTCGGCACCGGGCTTTTCTACGATCCCTTGTTATTGCCGACCATCAACGCCGACTTGATTGCGTATCTTGATCGCCATGGCATGGCGAATGTCGGCGAGCTGACCGGTGCGCTGCGTTTGAACGGCGCGTGAGCCGGGCCGTGGTGCCGCGCTTTATTCGCGTTCGAGACGTTTGAGGAAGACGCGCATTTCCTTGGCGGCCTGCATATCGCCACGTCGCTCGGCGACTGCGATGCCCTGTGTGTAGGCGGCTTTCGCTTCATTGTCATCGCGATTGGCAAGCAGCGCTCGACCGAGTAGTTTCCATGCCGCCGAATAGTCCGGGTCCAGCGCCACCGCGCGTTTGAGATGTTCGACCGCCTGGGCGGGTGCGATTTCGAGGCAGGCATTGCCGAGACTGAAACGCAGCAAGGCTGATTCGCCCTGAGTGGCGAGCAGCGCTTCCAGTCTTGCGACGGCGGGTTTCACTGGGTGACGAGCGCGCGACGCGCGCTCATTCGCGACCTTCGTCCTTGATGCGCTTGGGATCGATGCCGAGGCTGCGCAATTTGCGGTAGAGATGGGTACGCTCAATGCCGACCCGCTCCGACACGCGGCTCACGCTGCCACTGTAGGTACGCAGCTGATATTCGAGGTAAGCCTTTTCGAATTGCTCGCGCGCTTCGCGCAGTGGCAGATCGAAGCCCGGCAGCAGGGGTTCGGCGCTGACTTCCGGTTGCAGCCCGAGCATGCCGTTGACCTCGGACACTTCGACCTGCCCGGTACCGCCCAGGATCAGCAGGCGCTGAATGAAGTTCTTCAACTCGCGCACATTGCCTGGCCATTCGTAGTCCTGCAGACGATGACGTACGGCGCTCGACAAGGCGCGGCGCGGCAGGCCTTCGCGGGTTTCGAAATAGGTCAGGAAGTGATCAACCAGCTCGTCGATATCGGCGCGTCGTTCGCGCAGTGGCGGCACGGCCAGCGGCAGCACGTTGAGGCGGTAGTAGAGATCTTCGCGGAATTTGCCGGCTGTCACCAGCTCGGCAAGATTGCGTCGCGTGCTGGCGATGATGCGCACGTCGATCGTCACCGGTTCGCGCCCGCCGACGCGCAGGAAGGACTGATTCTCAAGCGCACTCAAGAGGCGCGCCTGGGTGTTCATATCCATGTCGGCGATATCTTTCAGGAACAGTGTGCCGCTATTGGCCAGTTCCAATGAGCCGAAGCTCAGCTTGCTGTTGTCCTCAATGCCGAACAGTTCGGCGTCGGGATTCTCACGGGCGAGACCCGCGACGCTGACATTGATGAAGCGGTTGCCGGCGCGACTGCCCTGGCTGTGAATGAAGCGCGCGATGGTTTCCTTGCCGACACCCGATTCGCCACTGATGAAGACGCTGGTCTTGTGATCGGCAATGCGCCGCGCGTCGGCGCGCAGCTTTTCCATTTCCGGACTGGAGCCGATAGGTTCATTGGGCGACTGGCTGCGTGCACGCAGGCCGATGTTCTCTGACACCAGGCTGGCGTTTTCGAGCGCGCGTTGCACGGTCACTAGAATCTTCGCGATCGAAAGCGGCTTCTCGATGAAGTCATAGGCGCCGAGGCGGGTAGCCTCGACTGCGGTCTCGACCGTGCCATGGCCGGACATCATGATCACGGGCGTATCGACTGTGCTGCCGTCGGACCATTCCTTGAGCAAGGTGATGCCATCGGTGTCCGGCATCCAGATGTCGAGCAGGATCAGATCGGGGCGGCGCTGGCGACGCGCTTCGCGCGCTCTTTCGGCGTTCTCGGCGATGGTGACTTCGAAACCCTCGTCTTCGAGGATTTCCTTGAGTAGCCCGCGGATGTCGGGTTCGTCGTCGACGACCAGAATGTGGGCGGTACTCATACGGCGTCCTTCACTAGCCTTTCTGCGTTCGCTACCGGCTCTTTGTCGAGCGGCAGACGGATGATGGCGACTGCGCCGGGGCCTTGGTTGTTACGCAAGGTAACGACGCCGTTATGTTCCTCGACGATCTTTTTGACGATGGCGAGACCTAAGCCCGTACCACGCGCCTTGCTCGACACATAGGGCTCGAAGATGTTCTGCAACAGCTGCTCTGACACGCCGTCGCCGCGATCTTCGATACGGATCTCGACATGATCCGCCTGTGCGTACTGGGTGGTCGAAGTCGCGATGATGATATGCGCATTTGCCGGTTCAGGCGACGCCTCAAAGGCATTCTTGATGAGGTTGTTCATGACCTGGCGCAGACGCGTGACATCGCCGGAGATCAGCGGCAGGTCGGCGGCCAGATGGGTTTCCACCGTGGAACCCGGGTGGGCGCTGCGGAACAGCTCGACCACGCCGGACAAGAGTGCGTTGATGTCGACCGCGCCACGACTGATGGTGGGCGTCTTGGCGTAGTCCGAGAAGGTATTCACGATAGCCTTCATGGTGTCGACCTGCTGCACGATGGTGCTGGTCAAGCGTTCCAGGGCCTCGCCTTCCTCGGCGCCGAGCTTCTTCAGGTATTTCTGCCGCAGCCTTTCTGCCGCCAGCTGGATGGGCGTCAAGGGATTCTTGATCTCATGGGCAAGGCGTCGCGCTACTTCCGACCATGCGGCATCGCGCTGACCCTGAATGATGGCGGTGATGTTCTCGAACACGATCACATAGCCGCGCGCGGCATCGCCTTCAGCAGCCAGCGCGCTACCACGGCACATCAGTACGCGACGACCGTCGGAGGCGAAGATAGTGACCTGCTCCTGCCAGTGGCGGCGTTGTTCGGCGATCAGCGGTGCGAGTGCCTCGACCACGGGATGCAGATGATCGTCGGCCTGGCAGGCGGCAATGAAGGAGGTACCGGGGCGCGCTTCTTCGCCGAGTTCGAGCAATTGCGCGGCGGAGTCGTTGAGGGTGGTGATGCGCGCGGATTCGTCGAGGGCGATAACGCCGGACGACAACTGGCGCAGCACGGTGTCGAGATATTCGCGCTGCGTTTCGACTTCGACACGCGCGCGGCCGATGCGACGCGTCATGTCATTGAATGAGCTGACGAGGAAGCCCATCTCGTCGTTGCTCTGCACCGGCAGGCTGGTGGTGTAGTCGCCGGCAGCGACCGCCGCCGTACCGGTAGCCAGGTCGCGTATCGGTGCAGCGAGGCGGCGCGCCGAATAGAACGCCGCCCACACCGCAGTCACGATACTGAACAACAGCACCATGGTCAGCGTCATGGCAAAGCTCAGCTTGAGCTTATCGCGCAGGTAATCGAGTTCGTGATACTTGGCATAGGCATCTTCGACCGTGGCCGCCAGCTTGTTGAGGCGCGGTGAGATGGGATAGAGCGCGTGTAGGACTCGGCGTTGGCCCGAACCTGGCGCGACGTTGACGTTGACCGCTACGCGTACGAACAGCGTGCCATCGCGCAGCGGATCGAGGCCGATATAGCTACGCCCCTGGCGCACTTGAATCAACACCGCTTCGGCTGGCAGGTGCGGAATGAGATCGGTGATGCGACTACTGGTGGCGAGCGGTTCGCCATCGCTGCTGAGCAGGGTCAGTTCATCGGCGCCGCTGTGGGTACGGAGGGTGTCCAGCACCGCTGCGCCCGGTGTCCAGGCGCTCGCGACCACGATGCTGTCCGGCTCGCGCAAGGCGTCGAGATTGAGCGTGGTACGTTCCGGTGCGCCCTGGCCGATCTCCTCGGCCATCGCCTCGGTCTGTGACAACAATTCGCGCATACGTAAGTCGAGTGCCTCGCGACCCAACTCAAGTGCGCCTTCGAGGGCCTGGCCGATCTGAACGTCGAACCAGCTGTCGATGCCACGCTTAAGGAAGTCGAGCGAGAACGAATACAGCACCGTCACCGGCAGCACCGCGAGGGCGACGAAGATCACGAGCATGCGTAGGGTCAGGCGCGCACCCGGTTCGTGGGCGCGCAACTGGCGCGCCAGGCGTCGCACGTTGATCCCGATCAGACCGACGAAGGTCAACAAGCCGGCGGTATTCGATAACAAGAGTACCGAGTACAGCGCGCCGAACTTGGCCGAGTTCTGCATCGCGGCGCTCATCAGCACCAGTGTGCCGAGCAGCGACAGACTGAGCAGCGCAACCGCGCCCAGCATCATCGTGCGTGGTCGTTTTACTGGTGGGTTTGCCATCGAAACCAGCCGCTGGACATATGCCAGCCGGGTGAAATATAGGCAATCGGGATCAGCGGCCCTGGCAGAGAACGGATCGCCAGACGCAGGCGCATCGCCACCTCGATATCGTGCTGGCCAGCGAGTTGACGTGCCTCGGCTATCGGCAGATTGCGCAGGCGACCCAGATCGTCGATGGCAAGCTGGAGCGAACCGTGAATACGGCGGTCGCCCGTGACCTGATCGGCAATGATGAATTGCTTGCTGAGTGCATGGCGTTCGATGACAAACTCGTGGTGCGCGGTCAGGATCTCTGCGTCCCACCATAATTTGCGCGGGCGTGAGACGCGGATATCGCATTCGATGGCTATCGGCACGCCGCTGTTGATAGCCTTGATGGCGTCGTCGCTGAACTGGAAATCGGCATCGGCATCGATCATGACAATGTCGTTGGTGATGTGTTCGTTGGCAGCGGTCAGTGTGATGCTGCTGGCCTGTGCCCTCGGCAGCCAGCACAACGCCATAAGCAAGGGCACTAGCAGGAAAAATCGCGTCAAGAAGGCAGGTGCTCGCATCAGCATGACGGGCGTTTGGTCAGAAGGCAGTAATAGAAACCATCCATGTCGTCGTCTCCAGGCAGCATCTGGCGGCCATGGCGGGTGGGGCGTCCGGACACTATGGGCAGTGGCAGGATTTCTACGTCAGTCTGCGCGGCGAGCAGGGTGTCGATGATGTCGTCATTCTCGGCGCGCAGCATCGAACAGGTCGCATACAAGAGCTGACCGCCTGCGGCGAGCAAGGGCCACAGCGCGTGTAACAAGCGACGTTGTTGCTTGCCGACCTCGACCACGTCGGCGGCGCTGCGCCGCAGGCGGATGTCGGGATGACGTCGCATGACGCCGAGCGCGCTACACGGGGCGTCGAGCAGAATCTTGTCGAAGGGCCGACCATCCCACCAGCTAGACGGCTCGCCCGCATCGGCGTTGATAACAGCACACTTCAGCGCGAGGCGTGTGAGATTTTCCTGTACCCGAGTCAGACGTGTCGCGGAATTGTCGAGCGCGAGCAGGGCCAATCCTGCGCCGCCGAGTTCAAGCAGATGAGCGGTCTTGCCGCCCGGCGCAGCACAGGCATCGAGCACGTACTCACCAGCGATGGGAGCGAGGATCTGAGCAGCGAGTTGCGCTGCTTCGTCCTGCACCGAGACATAGCCATCGTCGAAGTGTGGCAGGGCAGTCACTGCGGTGGGTTCGAGCAGACGCACGGCGCAATGTGCGTGGTGACCAGACACATCGGCGAGACCAGCCTGTTGGAGCAAGGCCTTATAGTCCGCCACCGTCGTACGCTGCCGATTGATACGCAGGGTCAGCGGGGCCTGGACATTGCTCTGTTCGAAGATGGAACGCCAGTCGTCGGGCCAGTCCAGTCGGATCCGCTCGAGCATCCACTGCGGGAATTCGCTGCGCGCGTCCGCTACTTTGTCGGCTGCGGGTGGACTACGCAGGGCTGCCCGCAATACACCGTTCACCAGTCGGCAGGCCCAATCCTTGTCGAGTTCGCGCGCGCCATCGACTGTGGCTGACACCGCAGCGTGGCTTGCTACGCCCATGTGCTCTATCTGATAGAGGCCGACCAGCAACAGTACTTCGAGATCGGCGTCCTTACGACGCAGCGGCTTCTTCATGAGTGTGGCGAGTCGCGCCTTCAAGGCGTGGTAGTGGCGGAGCACACCAAAGGCGCAGGCTTGCACGAAGGCGCGGTCCCGTTCGTTTTCGATCTCGCGCAGGGCAGCTGGCGCAACCTGCGACAGCGAGCGTCGCTCGTGCACGACGGCAGTGACAATAGCGGCGCTGATAACGCGGCTCGAAGCGCAGACTGCATTCACAGATAACTTCCGTAGCCGTTGCGAAACGATTGCGCCGACATGCGTTGTTTGCCGGCTGGTTGCAGCTCGGTGATGGTATAGGTGCCGGCACCGGTCGCGATCACGATGCCACGGTCGTCATGGTTGATGACCGTGCCGACTGCATCCTGATGAGCGGTGTCGGACGCGTGGCCAGCGATCACTTTGACCTCAAGCTGTTTGAAACGTGTCATCGCCGCCGGACTGGGATGAAGGGCGCGCACCCGTCTATCAATGGCAAGCGCTGGCTGGCTCCAGTCGATCTCGCGATCTGCGGGGCTGATCTTGGCAGCATAGGTGACAGCGGACTCGTCCTGAACGGTCTCCGCCACCGGCCCGGCGGCATGCATGTCCAGCGCAGCGTGTAGCGCGTCCCCCCCCAGTGCCGCGAGCTCATCGTGCAGATTGCCGCCGGTGGTGTCCGTCGTGATGGGGCAGTCACGCATCAGCCATACTGGCCCTGCGTCGAGTTTTTTTACCACTCGCATGATGGAGATGCCAGTGCGTTCGTCGCCCGCCATGAGTGCACGCTGGATGGGGGCGGCACCTCGCCAGCGCGGCAGCAGAGAAGCATGCACGTTGATGGCGGTAATCGGCGGATCAATGAATGCGCTCGGCAATATCAAGCCATAGGCGGCGACCACCAGCAGTGCCGGCTGATAGCTCAGATAGTGCGCTATCGCGTCTTCAGTCGTGACACGGTCCGGCTGTTCAACGGTGATGCCGACCGCTACCGCCAACGCCTTGACCGGGCCGACGTGCATGCGTCGGCCGCGTCCGGCGGGCCTGTCGGGCTGCGTATAGACTGCGACGACTTCGAGTTCGGGGCGCGCGAGAAGTAAGCGCAGACTGGGAACTGCAAAGTCGGGGGTGCCGGCGAAGATGGTCCTGATCGGCGCTTTGCTCACGCGGCGCCCGCCTCGGTCGACCTGAGTCGACGCAGGGTAGGCGAGGAGGGCGTCGCCGCAGTTTGCGACATTGAGGCGTTGCAACGGATCATGTTCAACCGGCCAGACGCTGTTCTTTTTCGAGCTTCTTGCGTATTCGTGTCTGCTTCAACTGCGACAGATAATCAACAAACAACTTGCCATCGAGATGATCTATCTCGTGCTGGATGCATACCGCGAGCAGGCCATCGGCCTCGAATTCGAATGCTGCGCCGTTGCTGTCGAACGCGGCGATGCGCACCCACTCGGCACGCTGCACGTAATCGAAGATTCCCGGTACCGACAGGCAACCTTCTTCCGTTTCCTCATCGCCACGAGTGGCGAGAATAGTGGGGTTGATGAAGCAGTGGGGCGCGCGTTTGTCGGAAGACGTGTCGACCACGATGACGCGCAGCTGGACATCGATCTGGTTCGCCGCGAGGCCGATGCCGGGCGCGGCGTACATGGTCTCAAGCATGTCATCCACCAGGATCCCCAAACTGGCATCAAAGCTCGTGACAGCCTGGGCTTTCAACCTCAGGCGCGGATCGGGATGGTGCAGGATTTGCCGCAGGGCCATGCTCGTACCGGAAATATTAAATGCCGCGCAGGATATCCGTAAGGCACTGATTACTCAATAAGAATTGTCTTCTCGCTCGAATCAATGCGGAGCGATGAGAAGTATTTATTTTCGACTCGATTCTGCTAAACTACATTAAAGACGTCACCTAAGAGCATTGACATGTCGGGAAAAATTGTCATTTTTCTTGTTGCGCTATTGATCTGCGCCGTGGCTGGTGCTGACGAAGTTCAGCTTCGTAGCGACCATCCGCAGACCTACACGGTGCAGAAGGGCGACACCCTGTGGGACATTTCCGGGCGGTTTTTGACCCATCCTTGGCAATGGCCGGAGATCTGGCACGATAACCCTCAAATCGCCGACCCTCACTGGATCTACCCGGGTGATGTTCTGACACTAGACTACGTCGATGGCAAGCCACGCCTGCGGGTGGTCGAGCGCAACGTCAAGCTTTCACCCGCCATCCGTGAGTCGTCTCACGCCGACGCCATCCATGCCATCCCGCTGGATGCGATTCAGCAGTTTTTGAGCCGCCCGCGGGTAGTGTCGGAAGCCGATCTCGACAATGCGGCCTATATCGTCGGCTCGCAGGACGAGCATCTGGCTTTCGGGTCCGGCTTCCGCGTCTATGTGCGAAATCTGGGCGAGCCATCCACTGCCAAATTCTCGGTTTTCCGCAAGGGTGGCGAATATCGCGACCCGGATACCAAGGCCCTGCTTGGCTATGAGGCGGAGCACGTGGCCGACGCCCTGGTCGAGAAATTCGGCGATCCGGCCACCGCAGAGGTTGTAAGTTCCAGCAAGGAAGTCGTCAAGGGCGACCGCCTTATGCCCCAGACCGAGGACGAATATCCTGAATTCATCCCGCACGCGCCCAGCGGCGCTGTCGATGCCAAGATAATTTCAGCGATGGGCGGCATTAGTCAGGTCGCCCAGCACCAGGTCGTGGTGCTTAACCGAGGGAGCAAGGACGGCCTTGAACCTGGACATGTGCTGGCAATTTACCAGCGGGGAAAAGTAGTCAAAGACCCGATTGGTAGCGACGTCGCCTACCAGCAGCACGAAACGGAGCGCGCGCGACTAGAACGCGAGAGCCCGACCGGCCCTGGCCGCATGTGGGAGAGCATCATCAATGACGTACGTGGTGTGGACCGCACGTTGAGAGACTTTGTCAGCACGCCTATCAAAGGCAGCAACCCGGTGTCCGTGCGCCTTCCCGAGGAGCGCGCCGGCGAGTTGATGGTCTTCCGCGTCTTCGACAGCGTGAGCTACGGGTTGGTAATGGACATCCAGCGCCCGGTTTACGTATTGGATTCCGTGCGCAACCCCTGACCCTTACGCGCGCGAAACCCGGGTGCAAGCTTCCCGCCGCGCCGTTATGATGTCCGTCGATGGACAAAGGACTGGACATCGTCATGTTGCGCACATTTCTGGCGTGTCACGCCGCTGCTTATGGCAATCCGAAATTTCCGTTTGATTTACTGGTCGGCCAGGGAGATCCCGAGACTCAGGTCGAAACGGGTCTGCGCTGGCTGAGAGCGCGAGGCGTCGAGCCCGACTGGCAGGCTGCGGATCGGGCCATCGAATGGCTTGCGGGGGTTGGCCATCACCTTGTTGTTCTTGGACAAGCGAACTATTCGCCGCACTTGGCCGCATCCGCCATGCCGCCACCGCTGATATTCGTCGATGGCGACCCTTTTTGTCTAAGTTTGCCGCAGATCGCCGTGGTCGGGAGTCGTCAAGCCAGCCCTCAAGGCATGGACATCGCCTATGAATTCGCCCACACACTCGCCAACCATGACCTTGCGGTGACTAGTGGCTTGGCGCGTGGCATCGACGGCGCGGCCCATCGTGGTGCGCTAGCCGGCGGCGGACGAACAATCGCTGTGCTGGGTTGTGCCATCGATCATATTTACCCGCGGCAACACCGAGGCCTGGCGGACCAAGTCCGCGATTCGGGCGCCTTGGTGTCGGAGTTTCCCTTTGGTGTCGCGCCACTACCCGCCAACTTCCCGCGCCGTAACCGCATAATCAGCGGCCTTGCCGTCGGCACCCTGGTCGTCGAGGCAGCATTGCGCAGTGGGTCTTTGTCGACTGCCTTGCATGCACTTGAGCAGGGGCGAGAGGTATTCGCGGTACCAGGTTCCATCCGCAGTCCGCTGACCAAAGGTTGTCATGCACTCATAAAGCAGGGTGCGAAATTGGTGGAGGACATCGCGGATATTCTCGATGAGTTGCCGGAGCTGCAACTGCGTTCACTGATCAGGCCCGCAGTGTTGCCGAGCGGCATAGCCGATGTGCACAGTGAGCAGGGAGACCCGCGCTTTCTGCGTGCCTGTGGCTGGGACTCGTTCACAGCTGACGACATCGTTTCCCGCAGCGGATTGACGGTCCAGGAGGTTTCATCCATGCTGTTGAAATTAGAACTCGCGGGGATCATCCAGGTGCAGGGCACCGGTAGCTATCTGCGGATCCGTTAGTTCCCGACCGGCAGGCATCCAACGTCTGGACGCAAAGCCGTCTACGCGACTTACCTTTCGTTCAAGCCCTTGATGTTGTGTGGACGTTCGCAGGTTCGAACTCGGAACCAGTTGGCAATGAAGCAGACAGTAATCGATATTCTGATTTACCTTTTCGAACATTTCGTCGACGATGATCTGGAACTGGAAGCTGATCGTGATCGGCTGAAGTCTGAATTGCGCGATGCCGGATTTGACGCCGGCCAGGTCACCAAAGCCTTTGATTGGCTGCAGGAATTGGCTCTCAGTCGCGCCGATTCCGACGGTCTGCCCACTGCCGCGTACACTTCTACTCGCATCTACACGCTCGAAGAAGAGCGCAAGCTCGATGCCGAGTGCCGAGGTTTCATGTACTTCCTTGAGCAGGCCGGTGTGCTCGATGGCACTTCCCGTGAGCTCGTGATCGATCGCGTGCTTGCCCTCGAAAATGACGAGATCGACATAGGTCAGCTCAAGTGGATCATCCTTATGGTCCTGTTCAATCAGCCCGGGCAGGAGCAGGCGTTTGTGTGGATGGAAGACCTGGTGATGGACGATCTGAACCGCAATCTGCATTAATCTCCGCGCGTCCGGCGGATGCGGTGCCGCATCATCGGCTCCGCACGCAAACTCGAAATTCATCACCGTATGGCAAGCAACCTAGTCATTGTTGAATCGCCGGCCAAGGCCAGCACCATCAAAAAATATCTGGGCAAGGACTTTGAAGTTCTCGCCTCGTACGGGCATGTACGCGATCTGTTGCCGAAAGAGGGCGCGGTCGATACTGAAAATGATTTCAAGATGAAGTACGAAGTCATCGAGCGTAACGCGAAGTACGTCGATGCCATTGCCAAGGCCATGAAGAAGGCCGATGTGCTTTATCTTGCGACTGACCTCGATCGTGAAGGTGAGGCCATTTCCTGGCATCTGGTCGAGCTGCTGCGTGACCGCGCCATGCTGGAAGGCAAGGACGTGTATCGCGTGGTGTTCCATGAGATCACCGAACGCGCGATCAAGGAAGCCATCCAGTCAC
Organism: Pseudomonadota bacterium; assembly: GCA_043782755.1. Taxonomy (GTDB): domain Bacteria; phylum Pseudomonadota; class Gammaproteobacteria; genus JADJYF01. The sequence continues at coordinate 46,590 of JAYWAC010000021.1, forward strand.
CGCGCCAAGTCTCTATGGATCTCGTCAATGCGCAACAGGCGCGTCGCGCGCTCGATTATCTGGTCGGCTTCAATCTGTCGCCGCTACTGTGGAAGAAGATCAAGCGTGGCTTGTCGGCTGGCCGCGTGCAGAGTCCCGCGCTGCGTCTGATTTGCGAGCGTGAAGCGGAAATCGAGAAGTTCATCGCACGCGAGTATTGGACCATCGAAGCCGATCTGCTTGCGACCAGTACGCCCTTCATGGCGCGCTTAAGCGAGCTTAATGGCGACAAAGTTAAGCAGTTCACGATCACTACCGAGGTCGATGCCACCGCAGCGCGTGAGCGATTAATTGTCGACGCGGCCGGACAACTGATCGTCTCAAATGTGGAGAAGAAGCAGCGTAAGCGGAATCCTGCACCGCCCTTCATCACCTCGACGTTGCAACAGGAAGCGGTACGTAAACTCGGCTTTACGGCACAACGCGCGATGCGTGTTGCCCAGCAGCTCTACGAAGGTATCGACGTTGGTTCCGGCACCGTCGGTTTGATTACCTACATGCGTACCGATTCATTGACTCTGGCAGGGGAAGCTCTGGATGAACTTCGCCAGTTCATTAGCTCGCGTTTCGGACGCGATCAGGTGCCGAGCGACGCGCGCATATTCAAGACCAGTTCGAAGAATGCACAAGAGGCCCATGAGGCGATTCGCCCAACTTCGTGTTTTCGAGTGCCTGCGGAGATCAAGGCGCATCTCAGCGACGAGCAGTTCAAGCTCTACGATTTGATCTGGAAACGCACGGTGGCGTGCCAGATGATTCCGGCCACGATAGATACCGTTGCGGCGGACCTCGCGGCGGGCAGCCAGGGCGTGTTTCGCGCTAATGGCTCGACGGTGACGGAACCAGGTTTCATGAGTGTATATCTGGAAGGCTCGGACGACGCGGAACCGGAGGACAGGACGCTGCCACCGCTTGAAGTCGGCCAGAAAATCACCCTCGAACAGATTCGCAGCGAACAGCATTTCACCGAGCCGCCGCCGCGTTACACGGAAGCCAGTCTGGTCAAGACGCTCGAAGAGTACGGCATCGGTCGGCCATCGACCTACGCGTCGATCATCTCGACTCTGGTGCAGCGCGAGTACGTCAACCTCGAAAAGAAGCGTTTTCAGCCGACCGATATCGGTCGCATTGTGAATTCGTTCCTGACCAACCATTTCTCCAGTTACGTGGACTACGAATTCACCGCGCGGTTGGAGGACGACCTCGACGCTGTCTCGCGCGGTGAGCGCGACTGGATTCCTTTGCTGCGAGAGTTCTGGGAACCGTTTGCGGCCAAGGTCAAAGACAAAGAAGAGAACGTCACGCGCCAGGAGGCCAATCAGGCGCGTGAGTTGGGTGTCGACCCCAAGAGTGGTAAACCAGTCTCGGTGCGCATGGGCCGTTATGGGCCCTACGTGATCATCGGTTCTACCGAGGATGAGGAGAAGCCCCAGTTCTTTGGGCTGAAACCGGGCCAGCGTATGGACGCCATCACGCTCGATGAGGCGATGGACCTGACCAAACTGCCACGCGATCTCGGTATGACACCCGATGGCGTGCCATTGACCGCCAATATCGGCCGTTTCGGGCCCTATGTTCGTTATGCTGAAAAGTTCGTGCCCTTGGGCAAGGAAGACGACCCCTATACGATTACGCTTGAGCGCGCACTCGAATTGGTCGAGGCCAAGAAAGTGGCCGATGCCGCCAAGACTATTCGTATTTTTGACGCGGAGGGCATCAAGGTTCTGAACGGTCGCTACGGTCCCTACGTCACTGACGGGACCCGCAACGCCCGCGTACCCAAGGACGTCGAGCCGGGCACACTCAACCTGATGGCTTGTCAGGAGTTGCTGGCCAATGCCCCGGCCCGACGCGGCGGTCCGCCGCGCAGGGCGGCCAAAGCGCTGGCTAAGCCCAAGGCAGCAGCGAAAGGGAAGGCCGCGCCTAAACTCAAGCTCAAGACTAAAGCGAAGGCAAAAGCCAAGGCGAAGGTCAAAACCAAGCGCGCTTGAGCCTGAATTCAGCGAAACGATTCACTGTGGAGACTAGGTCATCATGGCTTCTTCGTCCCGTTTTGTAGCCATTCTTATGGGCTCGGACTCCGATCTGCCGACCATGCAGGCAACTGCCGATGTGCTGGCACAGTTCGGTATTCGCTACGAACTAAACATTAAGTCTGCCCACCGCACACCGGCGGCGGCACAGGCATACGTTGCCGACGCAGAGCGTCGCGGTTGTGCGGTTTTTATCGCCGCTGCTGGCCTCGCGGCCCATCTTGCAGGTTTCGTTGCTGGTCATACTTTGCGCCCGGTGATCGGCGTGCCGATGGATGGCGGCCCTTTGCAGGGCATGGACGCGCTATTGTCGACGGTGCAGATGCCGGGTGGTATCCCGGTCGCTTGTGTGGCAATTGGCAAGGCCGGCGCCAAGAATGCGGGGTATCTCGCTGCCCAGATTCTGAGCCTCGACGACGCTGAGATAGCGCAAGCGCTTCGCGACGAGCGTCAGGCAAATGCAGAGAAAATCCTTGAAAAGGATCGCCAACTTCGAGGAGCCTGAAACTTGTCCTGGAATTGGCAGGTAACGCGGGCGGCGTTTTTCCTGCGCCGAGGCGACGTGATCGCTAACGCCACCGAGGCCGTCATTGGGCTCGCTGCGCTGGCGCAAGACCGCGCGGCCGGACAACGCATACGCCATTTGAAACGACGTCCGCGTGCCAAACCTTTCATTGTGGTCGCGGCCAGCGTAGTGCAGTTGAGCAAGCTGGTCCGGTTCGACGCCGGTCTTCGCGATCGGGTGCTGGCTTCCTGGCCGGGACCCCACACCTGGGTGCTGCCTGCGTGCCCCCGCGCACCGCGATGGCTCGTGAGCAATAACCAAGATATGGCGGTTCGAGTCACCGCGCACCCGCAGATGGCAGCATTGTGTCGCGCGGTCGGGCCGCTCGTATCGACCAGTGCCAACCCCGCCGGACGGTGTCCTGCACGGACCATGCTTGCCGCAAGAGGCTACTTTCGAAAGCGGGTGGATCTCTATCTTGCTGGAAATTTGGGACCGTCCAGTCGGCCGACAACCATCCGCGATGGGCGTACCGGTCAGCTCCTCAGACTCTGACGGCGATATTTTATGTTGACACAACTCCAAAAAATTTCGACAATTTCCGGCTACCGTTTTGGAGGGGTACCCAAGCGGTCAACGGGAGCAGACTGTAAATCTGCCGGCTCTGCCTTCGTAGGTTCGAATCCTACC
>JAYWAC010000022.1:0-2845 GCA_043782755.1 Pseudomonadota bacterium
CCGGCGTGCAATTAATTCAGGAAGTGGCCAAGACCGCCGCGAGTCTCACGGTCTTCCAGCGCACGCCCAACTGGTGCGCACCGCTCAACAACTCGCCCATAGCCACCGCGCAGCAGCAAACCTTGAAGCGCGAATTGCCGGCCATCATCGCCAAGTGCAAGGCGAGCTTCGCCGGTTTCATCCACGAACCCGACCGACGCAGTGTCTTCGATGTCACACCGGTCGAACGCGAGGCCTATTTCGAGCAGCTCTATGCCGCGCCTGGTTTTGGCATCTGGCTCGGCAACTTCCGCGACACCTTGCTGGATGAAAAGGCCAATGCCGAAATCAGTCGCTTCGTCGCCAACAAGATTCGCAGCCGTGTGAAAGATCCGGCCGTGGCCGAGAAACTGATCCCGACTAACCACGGGTTTGGTACGCGCCGTGTGCCGATGGAGACGCGCTACTACGAGGTCTACAACCAGCACAATGTGCAGCTGGTCGATATCACCGCCACGCCCATAGCGCGCATCACCGCCCGCAGCGTTGTCACCAGTGACGCCGAATTCGAAGTAGATATGATTTGCTACGCGACCGGTTTTGACGCGGTGCTCGGTTCATTGAACCGCATCGATGTGCGTGGCCCGGGAGGGCGCGCGCTCAAGGACAGCTGGGCAGAAGGGCCACGTACCTATCTCGGTTTGCAGCCGCAAGGCTTGCCCAATTTCTTCACCCTGGTCGGTCCGCACAACGCCGCGAGCTTCTGTAACATCCCGCGCTGCATCGAGCAGAACGTCGAATGGGTAACAGATCTGGTGAGCTACATGAAGGCTAAGGGTTTAACCCGCATCGAGCCGCGCAGCGAGGCGGTTGAGGAATGGACGGCGCATGTACTGGACGGCGTGGAGAAGCTCTTGTTCAGCAAGGTCAACTCCTGGTTCATGGGCATCAATCCCAATATCCCAGGTCGTCAGAATCGCCACTTCCTGCTCTACGCGGGCGGGTTACCCTTGTATCGCAAACGTTGTGATGAAGAAGCGGCGAGCGGTTATCGCAACTTTGTCTTGCGCTGAGTAGCGCGAAGCACGACGCGCTATTTTTTTTTCTTGACGTGACTCATGAGGCGCCGGCGTTTGTCCTGCTGGCGCTGATTGAGCGTATTGCGCCGTCCGGCGAAGGGATTGGCGCCCTGACGGAATTCGAGCTGGATGGGTGTACCGACCAGATCGAGCTTTTCGCGGAAGAAATTCTCGAGATAGCGTTTGTAGCTGGCGGGCACACCGTCAACCTGGTTGCCGTGAATGACTATCGTCGGCGGATTGCGTCCGCCTAAGTGCGCATAGCGCATCTTGATGCGCCGGCCATGCACCATCGGCGGCGGATGGGCGATCACCGCCTGCGACAGTAATTCCGTCAGGTCGTGAGTACGCGGCGTGGCAAAGGCCGATTCCCAGGCCGCGTCGATGGCCGAGAATAAATCGCCCACACCGCTGCCATGCAGGGCCGAGATGCAACGCACCTCGGCGAAATCAGCGAAGCGCAGACGACGGTCGATCTCCCGCCGTATGTGCTCGCGTTGATCGACCGACAGCCCATCCCATTTGTTGATCACCACCACCAGCGCACGACCGCTGTCCAGCACCATGCCAAGCAGATGCAGATCTTGTTCGGTGAGGCCATCATGGGCATCGATCAGCAGCAAGGCGATCTGAGTGCGCTCCAAGGCATTGAGCGTTTGCACCGCACTGAATTTTTCTTCGAGGCCATAGGTGCGGCCACGCTTGCGTAAGCCGGCGGTGTCGATGATGGTGTAACCACGTCCGCGCCGCTCGAAATCGCTGTCGACCGCGTCGCGGGTGGTGCCCGGCACGTTCGAGGTGATCATGCGATCCTCGCCAAGAATGCGATTAACCAGGGTCGACTTGCCGACATTGGGGCGACCGATGACGGTGATGCGTACTCTGTCGCCACGGTTTTCCGTTTCGTAGGATGCGCGCGAAGGCCAGTCGGCGGTGATGTCCTCAATCATGGCCGTCACGCCATCGCCGTGGGCAGCAGAGATGGCATAGCCGCGGCGCAAGCCCAGCGAGGCGAATTCGGCCAGCGCGAGATGGGTCTCGCGACCTTCGGCCTTGTTCACTGCCAGCACGGCGGGCGTGCCGCCTTCTCTTAAGGTCTTGACGATTTCTTCGTCGTTGGCATTGATGCCGGCGCGACCGTCGACCATCACGATCACCGCGTCGCACAGACGCGCGGCGATCAAGGCCTGTGCGCTGACCCTCTGGTTAAGTTCGTTTTCCTGGGCGCCGTCGATGCCGCCGGTGTCGACCACGATGTAGCCGGCTTCACCGACGCGACCAATACCGACCTTGGGGTCGCGCGTCAGACCCGGCACGTCGGCCACCAGCGCGTCGCGCGAGCGGGTCAGACGATTGAACAGGGTGGACTTGCCGACATTGGGCCGGCCGACGATGGCGAGGGTAGGCTTGCCGCCCTCGGCCGTGAACGGCTTCATCTCAGACATGCGGGGCTCCGACGCGGCCCTTGTCGTTCATGACCATGGCTTGATAGTGCCACGGTCGTGCACTTTAGCGAGGCCGCATCGCGACGAGCTGGCCGGTCGTCGAATAGGTCAGCAGGATGCCGCCGGCATTAAGGGCGGGCGCGATGATGCGCTCTTTGGTGACGCGCTCGCGGTATTCGAAGTCGCCAGTCTTGGCGTCCAGCCAATGCACATAGCCTTCGAAGTCGGCGACCACGACATGACCCTGGAAGAAGATGGGTGCGGTCACGAAGCGGTTCGCGAGCGCTTCCTGTTTCCACAGCGAGGCGCCGGTTTTGGTATCCAAAGCCCAGATCGTGCCCT
>JAYWAC010000023.1:0-7485 GCA_043782755.1 Pseudomonadota bacterium
TAACCACCGATTAGATCAGAGAGCAGCATGGTCGTCGATCATCTATCTCTTTGTTCGACCACCACTTCTGTGGAAATTACGTGGGGATATCTCAGCGTCGGACCCACAATAAGAAGAAGAGGCAGCTGCTGCTTGATCTCCTCGACCTAGACCGGCTGCACCTCGCGCAGAAACCGCAACATCTGCGCGGTCGTCTCCGCCGGCTTCTCGACCTGCAGCCAATGGCCCGCGCCTTGGACGATGTCGATGAAACGCAGATCGTCGAAGTCCTTGGGAAACGACTCGCGCCAGTTTGGATCGTAGAGCAGCACATCGTCCTCTGCGCCGGCGACGAAGGCTGCCGGTTGGGTAAAGCGCGCCTTTTCCAGTTCCGGCGTGATGGCGTTGTTGTAGAGCATGTTGCGGTACCAGTTGTTTGGTCCGCGAAAACCGCTGCGCCGGTATTGGGCGAGGTAGTAGGCGAAATCCTCTTCGCTCAGCCAGGTCGGCAGCTTGGTGGTCTTGGGCAGCGCGTCGAGCAGGCCTGCGCTGCGCGGGAATTCGAGCTGCTTCATCCACACACCGTAGGGCGAGTCGGCGGCGAGGCCGTAATAGAGTTGCAGCAGACTCGCTTCCAGATCTTTTTCGAGTTCGGTCTCAGCTACGCCTTGCGGCTGGAAGTAGCGGATGTACCAGAAGCGATCGTCCATGCCCGGCGGATCGATGGTGGCCGAGCTCGGGCGCCAGAACGGGACCGACAAACCCATCACCGAGCGACAGCTGTCGTGGTGCAGTAGCGCGGTATTCCAAGCGACGAGACAGCCCCAGTCGTGGCCGATGAGATTGAATTGTTCATGGCCCAGGGCATGAGCGATGCCGACGACGTCGGCCGCCAGTTCGCGAATGTTATAGGCGCGTACGTCCAGCGGCTTGCTGCTGCCGCCGTAGCCGCGCTGATCGGGCACCGCGACGCGATAGCCGGCCGCCGCCAGCGGCGCAATCTGATGGCGCCATAGATACCAGCTCTGTGGCCAGCCGTGCAGCAGGATGACCAGCGGGCCTTCGCCCGCGACCACGGTACGCAGCGTGATGCCATTGCTGTCGAGATACTGGAAGTCAGGTTCTTGCATGGTGGGCCTCGTGGTCTTGGCACGTGATGTTCACCACAGCTGGGGCAGCTGTGGGGCCAGAAAGTAATAGGCGACGAAGGTTGTGACGCCGACCAGCAGGGGCCGATAGGCCGTCGCGCCGGGCTGCCCGTCGCTGCGCAGGCCGAGACCCACGCCGCAGGCCGCGCAGGCGGTGCTGAGCAGGAACAGCAGCAAGGTCAAGCCGAATTCCACCACATCGCCGCTGCCGAAGCGCGCGCCGCCTGCCTTGGGCAGATGCCCATACCAGGTCAGGCGGAACAGGAGGGCAGCGACCGCCACGCCCAGCACGCAGTATTCGAGCCGACGTGCGAACCATTCGAGGCGAGCGGAGGCGGGCACGGAGTCTCCTTCATGAATGCGCTGAATGATGTCCACGGATGGCGCACGGAGCGATGTGATTGCCTTCCCGCAATTGCGCTATCGGGCGCGCCGCGCCGCTGCGTCGCCATGGTAACCTGTGCCCCGCTTTGAACCGACCCCGACCGACATGCCCACCATCAACCGTACCGCGAAATTTCAGATCGGACAGGTCGTACGTCATCGCCTGTTTCCGTTTCGCGGCGTGATCTACGACGTCGATCCGACCTTCAATAACACCGAAGAATGGTGGTTGTCGATCCCCGAAGAGATGCGTCCGTCCAAGGAGCAGCCTTACTACCATCTGCTCGCCGAGAACGCCGAGACCAGTTACATCGCTTATGTCTCCGAGCAGAACCTCTTGGTCGATGACAGCGGCAAGCCGGTGTCCCATCCCGATGTAACGCAATACTTCGGTGAATTGCAGGACGGCTACTACGCTTTGAAGAGTCGCCGCGCACACTGAACCGCAAGCCGGGCGGCGGGGAACATAGCCCCATGGAGAAGACGATCATGCGCACGACAATGTCCTTGCTGGTTCTGCTCCTGCTGCTTGCTGGCTGCGGTCAGCCTCACGCACCGCAGACCGTTGTGGCCAGCCATCCGTGGATACATCCACCCACGGTCGAAGACAACAAGGCGGTGCATCTGCCGCCCTTCTTGGTTTATCGCGTACATCCCGAGCTGCTCAAGGAGGCCATCGCCGAGCTCGACAAGGAGCCCTATATCCAGATCAGCCCGGCCGTGGCCTCGCACTACACCAAGACCGATGTGCGCGTGCCGGCCGAGATGCGGCCCTTTCTGATCCGTGGCCTGGTCGGCGGCCAGACCGATATTACCGTCGTGCAGTCCATGCAGGGACTGTGGGTCAAGGCCAGCGGCAGCGATGTCGCCCATCCCACCCAGCAGCCGCTGGTGGTATTGATCGACCCGACCCCCATCGATATCTTCGTCACCCTCGAAGCGAAGCACTGAAGCGCGCTTCCCAGTCGCACGGTCGACTCCTAGAATGCGAGCAAGACGTTTCGCAACAGAGGAGTTTGGCCATGAGCATTCAACCTGGCAGCATGGCGGCACGGGATCTCGAATCCATGCTGCATCCGCAGACCCATCTCGGCCAGCATGCCAAGACCGGGCCGATGATGTTGAAACGCGCCCAGGGCGTGTACATGTACGACGACCAGGGCAAGCAATATCTCGAAGGCCTGGCGGGCCTGTGGTGCACTTCTCTTGGGTACGGCAACGAGGAACTGGCGCGCGCGGCCTATGACCAGATCAAGGAGCTGTCCTACGCGCAGCTGTTTTCGAGCAAGAGCCACGAAGTGGGCGTGTTGCTGGCGGAGAAGCTGAAGGCGCTGGTGCCGCTGCACAAATCCAAAGTGTTCTTTGGCAATTCCGGTTCCGACGCCAACGATACCCAGATCAAACTGGTCTGGTATTACAACAATGTCAGCGGTCGTCCGCAGAAGAAGAAGATCATCGGTCGCATCAAGGGCTATCACGGCATCACGCTCGGCTCCGGCAGCCTGACCGGCCTGCCGATGTCGCACAAAGGTTTCGATCTGCCGCTCGCCGGCGGTCGCTTCCTGCATACCGATCTGCCGCACTACTGGCGCAATGCCCAGGGCGGTGAGAGCGAAGAGCAATTCGCCACGCGTCTCGCTGGCAATCTCGAGCAATTAATCCTCAAGGAAGGACCGGACACCGTCGCCGCCTTCATCGCCGAGCCGGTGATGGGTGCCGGTGGCGTGATCGTGCCGCCCAAGACTTACTTCGCGAAGATTCAGGCGGTGCTGAAGAAGTACGACGTGTTGTTCATCGACGACGAAGTGATTTGCGGTTTCGGTCGCACCGGCCAGCCTTTCGGTGCCGACACCTATGACCTCAAGCCCGATACCATCTCGCTGGCTAAGGCCCTGACGTCGGCCTATCAGCCGTTGAGCGCGGTGCTGATCAAGGACGAGATCTTTGATGCCATCGTGCAGGCGTCCGACGAGATGGGCCCCTTTGGTCACGGCTTCACCTACAGCGGCCATCCGGTCGCCTGCGCGGTGGGCTTGAAGACCCTTGAGATCTACGAGCGCGACCAGCTGTTTGCCCACGCGGCCAAGCTCGCGCCGCAGTTCCAGGCGCGCCTCGCGCGCTTCGTCGATCATCCGCTGGTGGGCGAAGTGCGCGGCGTCGGTCTGGTCGGTGCGGTCGAACTGGTCGCGAACCGTCAGACCAAGGCGGCTTTCGATCCGCTAGGCAAGGTCGGCGCCGAGTGTCTGAAGAACTGCCAAGACAACGGCCTCATCTGTCGCGCGATTGGCGACGTGATGGCCTTCTGTCCGCCGCTCATCATCACACCCGCGCAGGTCGACGAATTGTTCGACAAGTTCGAGCGTGCGATGGCGCTGACGTTGGAATGGGCTAACGGTCAAGGGCTGCTCGCCGCCTGAGACACGTGCCATGACGACGGTCGAGGCGGGCACGCTCGCCGCCGCGGGGTATGCCATCGAGTTCGAGCGCCTACCCGGTAAACGCAGTGGTCCGACCCTCGTGCTGTTGCACGAGGGTCTGGGCTGCGTCGCGATGTGGCGAAGCTTTCCCGCCTTGCTGAATGAAGCTACTGGTCTGCCGGTCTTCAGTTATTCGCGTCCAGGCTATGGACGTTCCTCGTCCATCGCGCTGCCGCGCCCGCTCGACTTTCATACCCGCGACGCACTCGATGTTCTTCCCCAGGTGCTCAATGCCGCTGGCATCGCCGACTGCATCCTCATTGGCCACAGTGACGGCGCTTCGATATCCGTGGTCTATGCCGGTGCTACCCAGGATCCACGCCTGCGCGCCCTGGTCTTGATGGCGCCCCATGTGCTGACCGAGAACAAGACGGTGATGAATATCGCGCAAGCTAAGCTCACATTCGAAGCCACGGACTTGCGCGATAAGCTCGTGCGCTACCACGGCACCAATGTCGATTGCGCGTTCTGGGGCTGGTGCGATGCCTGGCTGGATGCCGATTTTGCGCGTTGGGATATCACTGCCTGGCTACCGGCCATCAAGTTGCCGGTGTTGACGATACGGGGCAATGACGATGCTTATAACACCGTCGTACATGTGGAGCGCATCGTGCGTAGTGTGAGCGGGCCGGTGACGCGTGTCGATCTGCCGGACTGCGGCCATGCGCCGCATTTCGATCAGGGGGAGAAAGTGTTGGCGGCGATGGCTGCGTTCGTGGCGAGTATTGAGTCCACGGCGACATGAATTTGTGGGTCAGACTTCAGTCTGACACTCGCTCAGCTCCGATAGCCTCGCCAGTTCATGAATGTCAGACTGAAGTCTGACCCACAAAGCAACAGAGAGGTGGCTTGCAGGTGACGAGTTTCAAACCTGCACCCAATTCATTCGCCCATTGCCTCGCCCAAAAATCGCGACACCGCCGCCCGCGCGGAATCCAACCCGATAGCCTGCGGGTCGAGGTCTGCATACGCTACCCACATCACCTCGGCCACATCGTCCCGCGCCAGCACCGCCGGCTGCGTCGCGCAATCGACGCGAAAGAAACTGTCGGCGGTCGCATAGGTGACGCCGGCGAACGGATAGAGATTGGGCAAGGAAAACAGATAGCGCGCGTCATCGAGCGCCACATCTAAGCCCAGTTCTTCCTCGAGTTCACGTGCCAAGGCTTGCTCCAAAGATTCCTCGGGATCGACGAAACCGCCCGGCAGATCGAGCGTGCCGGCAGCGGGCGCATGGGCGCGGCGAGTCAGTAACACATACCCGTCATGCACGATGAAGGCCGCGACTGCCGCAGCCACATTATGGAAGTAGCGGAAGCCACAATGTTCGCAGCGGAACTCGCGTGGGCTGGCGCATGCACTCGATTGCGCACACTGAGGGCAATGGCGAAAGGGCGAGCGTTGCGCGGTCACGTCGACAGGTCCAGGCTCAGGGCGTCACCGCGCCGGGATTGCCAACCTCGATAGACTTCGCATGTTCCACCAGCTTGCTCACCGCCGGGCTAGTGAGACTGTTCAAGAACGCGATCAGATCGGTGCGTTCCATTACGCTCAGATGCAAGGGGTTGATCAGCGGGTCGAGCAACTCGTTCGGCACACCGCCGCCATCATAAAACGCGATCACATCTTCTAGCGTCGAGAGCGAGCCATTGTGCATATAAGGTCGCGTCAGCGCGACGTTGCGTAAAGTCGGCGTGCGGAATTTCCAGCGATCGTCAGGATTCTGCGTGACCTCGTAGCGACCGAGATCATTGGGCCGCGTTTCACTCGACGCTGCGACGGCGGCGAGGTCGTACTGGATGGACGTACCGGGTGCGAGTTCGGAACTGCGGTGGCCGCCACTCGGCGCCATCGACGCCAGAAAGCCGAGACCGGTGTTGTGCAATTTCTCGTCGGTGAACAGGGCGGCTTGGTCACCGATGCTATGGCAGGCAACGCAATGGCCCTTGCCGCGAAACACTTCAAAGCCGCGCCGCGCTTGCGGGGGCAAGGCCTGTTCATCCTTGCCGTAATACCAGCGATCGAAGGGACTGCCCGCCGCGACCAGGGTGCGTTCATAGGCGGCGAGTGCGTGGCCGACGTTTTCCATGCCGGGTCCGCTGCCGAAGGCCGCCTCGAAGCGGCCCCGGTATTCGGGCCAGCGTGCGAGATTGTCGAGCACATAGCCTATCGATGGATTGCCCATCTCGTTGCTGGCCAGCAAGGGCCCCCACACCTGTTGTTCGAGACGGCCCTCGCGGCCGTCGAGAAACAGCGTATGCAAGAAACCGACATTAAGCAGGGTCGGTGCATTGCGTTTGACGGTGCGCCCTTCAATGCCGACTGCGGTCGCGAGATCGTTGACCGCATAGGCCTGACCCGGCACATGGCACATGGCGCAAGACAACGTGCGATTCAAGGACAGGCGGCGATCGAAGAACAGACGCTCGCCGAGCGCAATCTGCGCCGGCGTATCGATGCTGCCATGGCTCGCCATGGTCGGCGGCAGACCGAGATGCGCATCATCAGCGTCAGGCATGGCCGCTGCGCCCGCCAGCGGCGTCACGGCGACACCATCGGCCGTGATGTCGCCCTGTTCACGCAGGAGGGTCTCGACATCGGCCGCCACGGTATCGGCGTGCAGAAACGCCGGGCTGTAGATATTGCGCACGCGCATGTGCGAGTCGATCAGAAACACCCGCAGGATGTGTGCATAGGCATGACCTTGGCTCTGCTGCACCGCTTGTTGATAGGCCTCGAGTGTCGGGCCGAGTGCGGCAAGGGTCGGACTGGTGACGAAATCCCAATCGACATCCTTGGGCCGAAAGGGTTTGGCGTAATGTTCGAGTGCGGCCGGTGTGTCACGCACCGGATCGAAGCTGAAACTCACCAGACGCAGTTTGGGCGCGATGCGACTATCGGCATGCAGGCGTTTGGCCAGCTGGCTCATGACGAAACTCGCCAGCGGACAACCGTTGACATCGTCGCAATGGGTATAGATGAAACTTAAGATCGTGACGCGGCCGGCATAGAGTGCGTGCAGTTGGCCGCGTTGGCCCTTGGAATCGAGATAGGGCGCGTCAGCAGCGGTCTGGATGGGCGGTAACTGATAGCTGCCAGGCAATGGCGCGGGATAATTGAGCGGTGCATAGCCGGGCGCCAGCACTACGGTTGGCCCCTGCGGCTTTTCGTGCGCGAAGACACTGCCCGACAGCAGTACACCGAACAGCAGGCCGGATGCGCAGGCGCGCATCCGCGTGAGACACATCACACCCGTGCAGTGGAATGACGAATCAGGGCTGCGCCGCGACGTGCACTTCGGCTGCGGGTTGCGCGGCATACAGGGCGCGTGCGCCAAAGCGCATCTGATGGGGACGACCGAGCTTGGCGGCGATGAAGTCGATAGCGAACTTCTGCTTTAACTGTTCGCCGTCCCAGCCGTAGGCTTTGAAGTACTGCACGTCGCCGGCCTTGCCTTCTTTCTTGTCCCAGTTGCCGAGCAGCGAAGAGGTGTAATA
>JAYWAC010000024.1:0-7469 GCA_043782755.1 Pseudomonadota bacterium
AGTGATGATCACCCCGCCGGCGCCGGCCGCCATTCGTTGGGCAATCTGCGAGGCGAGCCGAAATGGTCCCTTGAAGTTGAGGTTCATCACGCTGTCGAACAGCGCTTCGCTGACCTCATGCGATGGCTGAGCCGGCGACATGCCGGCATTGTTGACCAGAATGTCGATGCGACCGAATTCGGCATAGGAAAGTTCGATCAGGCGATCGATATCCGCCCAGCGACCTGCATGGGCGGCGACGGCGAGCGCTCGGCGGCCCATGGCGCGCACGTCGGCGGCGGCGGCTTCACAGGCGTCCAACTTGCGGCTGGCGATAATCAGGTCGGCGCCGCGGGCGGCGAAGGCTTGCACCATTTGCAGACCAAGGCCGCGGCTGCCGCCGGTGACCAGGGCCACCTTGCCGGTCAAATCAAATAGTGTGCTGGCCATGGTTGTCGAGACTCCCCGTTATTGGCTGCTTGGCCGCCGCGACGCGCGACGGCTGAGGGCGGCAAGATAAAGGAAAAGCCGGCGCGCACAAACGCCCCGTTCGAGTAGCGGGGCGCGGCGCTAGTGTCCGCGCCGCCAGTCAGTCCGAGTTCACCTCAGGAAAGGACGATGGCTTACGGGTTTGTCTTTGGACTTTTGCGCTAGCATCCGGCCATCACTAGTCGGCGCCCCGTGCCGGCCCCTATTGCCCATCGCCGGCTGCGATTAACACCCAGGAGGAATGATGAAAAAGCGAATTGAAAAGCTGTGCGTGCTACCGGTCTCGATGCTCTTGCAGATGGCGATCGCCAGCGCGGCGTTCGCGGAAACGACCGTCGCGACCAACAACACCTTCGCCCCGACTGTCGGCGCTGGTGTGGTCGCAAGTGATGCGACGGACAACAGCGGCTACGGCAACTTCGCCTTATCCGCGCTTACTACCGGTGATCGCAATAGCGGGTTCGGCAGCGGTGCTCTCGGTGGTATCACTAGCGGCGCTTCCAACAACGCGTTTGGCGTCAATGCACTCGTCGACAACTCGACGGGCGGCGAGAACAATGCCTTTGGCGATGAGGTATTAACCTTTTCTACCGGCAGCTTCAATAGTGGCTTTGGCGACCAAGCGCTGAAATCGAATACCACGGGCGAAGACAATGTCGCGATGGGTGCGCAAGCCTTGTTCAGCAATACCGTCGGCGCCACGAATAATGCCTTCGGCGATCTGGCTTTGAATCTCAACACCACGGGCTCGTTCAACGTCGCGGTCGGCCATCAGGCGCTCGAAGCAAACACCACGGCGAGCCAGAATGTTGCCGTGGGTGTTATCAGTCTCGGTAAAAACACCACGGGCAGCACCAATACCGCCATCGGATATTCATCCCTGGGCGCAAGCCGCACCGGCAGCAATAACGTCGGTCTCGGCTTTCAGGCCGGCACTTTCATCACTACCGGTAGCAGCAATATCGTCGTCGGTGCCAACGCCGGCACCAAGATCACGACCGGCAGCAACAACATCGAAATCGGCAATATCGGCGTGGCCGGTGACAGCGCGGTGATACGCCTTGGCCGTCAGGGCACGCAGAAGAAGACTTTCATCGCCGGCATCCGTGGCACCACGATCAGTGGTGCAGCGGTGATGGCGAGTGCCACTGGCCAACTCGGCGTGCAGAGTTCCTCGCGTCGTTACAAAAAAGACATTGTCGATATGGGTGTGGCCAGCGATGCGCTGCTCAAGCTGCGGCCCGTGAGCTTCCGTTATAAGGAAGCCGACGAGCGTGGCGAGCATCCTGTGCAATATGGACTCATCGCCGAGGAAGTGGCCGAAGTCATGCCGACGCTGGTGGTGCGTGACGAGGAGGGGCGTCCTGAAACGGTTGCCTATCAGACCCTGTCCAGTCTGTTGTTGAACGAATATCAGAAGCAGCATCGTGATATGCAGGCGCTGGCCGACGCGACTCGCGAACGGGAGAGCGTCGCGCAGCAACGGCTGGTGCGCCTTGAGCAGCAACTCGCGAGTCGCGACCGCGAGCTGGTCGCGTTGCATGAAGAGATGGCCAAGCTGGGCCAGCTTACCCGCCAATTGCAGGCCGCTTTGCCGGCCGCCGAGCCGTTGGCCGCTAGCGAACCCTGAGGGCTGCGCGCGTTCTGGCGTCCCGACGCGTCATGTCCGTGCGATGATGGCGCGACCCACACTGAGGAGAGGTCACCCCATGAAAATATCCCTGAAGCGCGGCGCACTGCTGGCGTTGCTAGGCAGCCTGCTTGCACCCTTCGCCAACGCCTGGGCCGATGCCGCGTTGGACACGGCGTTGGCCGGTCCGCAACGCAGTGAGGCCAATCGCGCGCGCGACGTCTATCGTCATCCCGCGCAAACCCTCGCCTTCTTCGGCATCAAGCCCGACATGACGGTGGTCGAGATCATGCCCGGTGCCGGCTGGTACACCGAGATCCTCGCGCCTTATCTGCGCGACAAGGGCAAGCTCTTCGCCGCCCATTTCCCGCTCGACACCAGCAGTGACTACGGCAAGAAAGCCATCGCTGCTTTCACGCAGAAGCTGGCGGCCACGCCGGCGGTCTATGACCGCGTGCTGTTGACACCCTTTCAACCGCCGCAGCAGGTCAATATCGCGCCGCCCGGCTCGGCTGACGCGGTGCTGACGTTCCGCAACGTGCACAACTGGCTGAAGGACGAAGGCGAAGTGGCGGTGTTCAAGGCCGCCTTTACCGCCTTGAAGCCGGGCGGCGTGTTTGGTGTGGTCGATCATCGCGCCAAGCCTGGCACCACCCGTGAGCAGTCGGTGGCTTCGGGCTATACCGCCGAACAATTGGTGATCGATGGCGCGACCAAGGCCGGCTTCGTGCTGGAAGAGAAGAGCGAGATCAATGCTAACCCGAAAGACACCAAGGACTACGCCAAGGGCGTGTGGACCTTACCGCCGAGCTATGTCGAAGGCGATAAAGACAAGGCCAAGTATCAGGCCATTGGTGAGTCCGATCGCATGACTTTGCGCTTTCGCAAGCCGGCCAAGTAATCACTTGTATAGGGTCACAGGATTCTCCACCGGGCGCGCAACGTCGCCCGGTGGTACAGCCCACGCCGCGCCAGGCAGGGAGTAAGGCATGCGTCTCGAAGACGAAAACGAAAGCAGTAATATTGAAGACCGCCGTGGCGGTGGCGGTGGTCGGCGCGTTGGTGGTGTCGGCATCGGCGCCGTCGCAGTGGCACTGGTAGTGAGTTATTTCACCGGTATCGACCCGCGCACCTTGTTGGGCGTGGCCGAGAATTTTCAGAGTGGGCAGGGCGGCGGTGTCGAGCAGTCACGCCCCATCGACGCGGCCAATGACCCACAAGCCGCCATGAAGGCCGAGATGGCCAAGATCCTGCACAAGACCGAGACCAGCTGGAGCGAGATTTTTCAGCAGATGGGCGCGCAATACGAGCAGCCGCGACTGGTGCTTTATCGCGGCCAGACGCCCACCGCTTGCGGCACTGGCCAGGCCGCCATGGGGCCGTTCTATTGTCCGGGTGATCGCAAGGTCTATCTCGACATGGCCTTCTTCGATGAAATGGACAAGCGCTTCCATGCCGGCGGTGATTTTGCGCGCGCCTATGTTATTGCCCACGAGATAGGCCATCACGTGCAGAACCTGCTCGGTGTCAGCGCTCAGACTCAAGCACTGCGTCAACGCTTAAGCGATGTGGAATACAACAAGGTCTCGGTGCGGGTTGAACTGCAGGCCGATTGTTTCGCCGGTGTGTGGGCGCAGCATGCCAACCGCGTCAAACCGTTTCTCGATCCGCAGGATGTCGACGAAGCCCTGCGCGCCGCCAATGCCATCGGCGACGACATGTTGCAGAAGCAGGCGCGCGGCGTGGTGGTGCCCGATTCATTCACCCACGGCAGCTCGGCACAGCGCGTGCGCTGGTTCAAGACCGGTTTCGAGAATGGCAGTGTGAAGGCCTGCGATACCTTCAAGGCGCGGGATTTGTAGGGGCGATAAATTCGTTCCTGAGCCGGCAGCGACGCTCTGGAAGGAATGTCAGACTGAAGTCTGACCCACAAGCAAGACGCGCGCCGATTTTGCGGGTCAGACTTCAGTCTGACATTCGCACCAGCCCCTTACATCTTCCTCGTCGCCGCCGTCGGTCGCGGGATTTGTAGTGGCAAGAAATTCATTTCTGAGTCCGCAGCGAAGCTCTGGAAGGAATGTCAGATTGAAGTGTGATCCACAAGCGAGACGTTTGCCGATTTTGTGGGTCAGACTTCGGTCTGACATTCGCACCAGCCCCTTACATCTTCCTCGTCGCCGCCGTCGGTAACCGCGCCAGCCGTTGCATTTCCGCACTCTGCATGAAGTGCGGATCGGCCAGATAATCGAGCAGCATGTCGGTGGTGTCGAAGCCCCAGAACAATTCGTCGTCGATGGCGAAAGTCGGCACGCCATACACGCCGCGCGCGATCGCGGTTTCGGTGTTGGCGCGCAACGTCTCCTTCACTTCGTCCTGGCCGATGGTCGCCGCGAGATCGTTGACGCCAAAGCGTGCCGCGAGCTTGGTCAAGGCGGCATCATCGCCCACATCCCCGCCCGTGCCCCAGATGAAATTGAACAGCGCTTCAACTGCGGCATGGTCGCCGCCCAGTGCGCAGGCTAGACGCAGTACGCGCAGCGGATTGAAGGGGTGGGCGGGCGGCGTTTTGAAGGGCACGCCCAACTTCTTCGCCAGCCAGTGGCTATAGCGATAGGTCTGCACGCGTTTGGCCGGAATCTCGGCCGGCCCCTTGTGTTCCCAGTGGCCGAGCAGGCCGGCAAACAGCACCGGCTTCAGGGTGAGTTCGAGGTCTTGCGGCAGTCTGTGAAAGTGCTTGAACTGCAGATAAGCGTAGGGCGAGATGAAATCGAAATACCAGTCGGCATGACGGGCCATGATGACTTAGCTCCAGCGGCAATGTGATGCCTCATTGTGCCGAGGGCGAGCGCCGGGCGAAAGCAGAAATTCGCTCTACTTGTAGGTGCGACCATTCGCCTATGCAATGATGCGGCTGCGCGCTGGCAGGAATGTCCGATTGAAATCGGACCTACCGGAACCTCACCTTTCCCGCTAGCGCCTTGCCCAAGGCGCAGCTTGTATACTCCGTCGCCCATGAAGGATACGTCGCTTATCGCGCCGGCCCTCACGCCCTGGCGCGGTGTTGTCATGGCGCTTGCGGTCGGCGTCGCCTTTGCCAGCAATACCAGTCTGGCCGCGCTCGCCTATCGTGGTGGCGCAACGCCGCTCGCGGTGTTGCTGGCGCGTTCCTGCACGGCTTTCGTCCTGCTCAATCTGTTGTTGATGGCGCGGGGTGTGCCACGCATGTTGCCCGCGCCTCGCCGCCGCGCTGCGCTCATGATCGGTTGCATATTCGCGAGCTATTCCTACGGCGTGCTGCTGGCCATCCAGTGGCTGCCGGTCGGTTTGGTGGTGGCAACCTTCTATACCTTTCCGATTCTGGTCGGTCTGGTCGAATGGTGGAGCGGACGCCAGCCCTTCAACGCACGCACCGCGCTCGCTCTGGTCATTGCCTTTTGCGGCATCCTGCTGGCTCTCGATGTATTTGGCGCGCGGTTGCATCGCCTCGGCATTGCGCTGTGTCTGGCCGGCGCGGTGGGTGTCACGATAGTCATGACCGTGAGCGGCCGCGTGCGCGGCGACGGGGATTCACGGCCGGTAACCTTGCACATGCTTGCCACCGCAATTGCGATATTCACGCTGGTCGCGCTGCTCCACGGCGGCGTGCAACTGCCCCATACGCCGCTCGCCTGGGCGGCCTTCATCGCTGCCCCGCTGTTCTACTCCTTCGGCATCATCACGCTGTTCGTGGTGATCGCCGAGATCGGGCCGGTCAAGACCTCGTTGCTCATGAATATCGAACCGGTCACCAGCGTGATGCTGGGTTTTCTGTTGCTCGATCAGCGCCTCGGCCACAGCCAGTTGCTCGGCATCGCGCTGGTGGTGTCGGCGGTGTTGCTGATCGAAAGTGCGAAGCTGCGGCGAGTGCCTTTGTAGGTGCGACCATTCGCACATTAGACGGCGCGCCACATAGGCCAAGCCCCGGCATGAATGTGCGAATGGTCGCACCTACTTCGCATTCATCAGCAGTGGTCTCGTCTCCTTGAAGAAGGGCTAAGCAGGCGCTTCAGTGATCCCAGATCACATGTTCTTGTTCTTGCAACGCGGTCTTCAGCATCGCCAGCAAGGGACCGGCGCGCAGGGCGACGCTGATCTTTGGCTCGCGCTTTTCGTCTTCCTCGTCATGCTTGCGGTCCGCATTCAGCGCACGTGCTGGACCGTCCTTAACAGCGCTTTCCAAGTGCGCGAGCGCGGCGGCAATATCGTCGGCCGCCAACGAACCAGGCACGCTGCCACTGTGACCCATGAGGCGTATCAACTCGCGCGCGACACCCTCCAGCATGAGGATATCGGGCGAGTGTTTGCTCTTGAACGTGATGGGCATGGTGTGCGATTTCTTGACTCGGTATCACGACAGCTTACGCCGCCCTCAGGGCAGAATCGCATAGGCCCGTGCCGGAAAGCCGAAGCCGTGTTTGACCTTGGGCCAGGTGACTGCGATCAGCGCACCGCTGGCCGGCACTTGATCGAGATTGGCCAGCGCCTCGATCTGCCAATGGCCGTGTTTCAGCAACCAGGCCTCGGACGCGAAATTATCCGTCGTGTCGGTGTCCAGCGATTCATGGCCGATGGCCGTCACACCGCGTTGCTCGAATAGAAACTTGACCGCCGCCAGCGACCAGCCGGGGAAGAGCGCGCGTTTGAAGCGTTCAGGATGGCTGTCGAAATCGTGGCCCATGTCGGTGCGCAAGGCGGCGAAGGCCGCTTTGGGTATCGGCCCATGGGCTTTTTCCCAGGCTTCGATGTCCGCCACGCTTAAGGCATGGTTGGGTTCCTTGGCCAGCAGTGGCGTGATGTCGAATACGACCAGCGGCAGCAGCATCTGCGCAAGAGGAATGTCGTCCATGGTCATGCCCTTGGCGTCGAAATGGGCGGGCGGGTCGATGTGGGTGCCGTATTGGCCGACCATGGCGTAGTAGGTGGTGCGAAAGCCGTGCTCTTCTATCGTATAGGGCCGATGGCTGTCGGGATCGGCGGCGGCTGCCATGGTGGCCTGGCCGAAGCCATGCCACACCGGCGTATCGGGGCCGAAGGCATGGCTGAGATCGACGCGCTGCTTGCTTGCAATGATGGCATAGGCTTCCGCCAGATTCCCTTCGGCGTGGACTGCGGACGGCTCGGTGAGACCCAGCACGAGGACGATAGCGGCACTCAGCGACAACACGAAAGACATGACTAGGCTCCTCGATAATGACGGGTGTCGGACGATGTTCAGCTTGCTTGCCAAAGTGTAACGCCTGCCGTGGATAGGCTAGGTCCAGGGCCGCCTTCCCGCGCGAAGTGCCATAATCGCCGCGCACGTCGTCGACCGCATTCCCGATCGCAGCCAAGG
>JAYWAC010000025.1:0-7467 GCA_043782755.1 Pseudomonadota bacterium
TCGAGGAAATAGAACTCACCATCGGGTGCGAGGATGAATTCGACCGTACCGGCGTTGCGATACTTGGCGCGCGCCGCCAGTTCGACTGCGGCTTTGCAGATCGTATCGCGCAAGCCGGCCGGCATGTTCGGTGCCGGTGATTCCTCAATGATCTTCTGAAAGCGGCGCTGCACCGAGCATTCGCGCTCGAACAGATGCACGACGTTGCCTTGGCCATCGCCCATGACCTGCACTTCGATGTGACGCGGGCGCTCGATGTAACGCTCGGCATAGACGCGACCGTCGGCGAAGTAGCGCTCGGCTTCACCCATCGCAGTGCGCGCACGCGCCGCCAGTTCACCGGCGTTGCGCACGATGCTCATGCCCTTGCCACCGCCGCCGGCGGCAGCCTTGATCAAGAGCGGGAAGCCAATCTTGGCGGCCTGCTCAACGAAGCTCTCGAACGAGCCGTCCTGCTTCACGCTGGGCGAGACCGGTACGCCGGCCTTCACCGCGAATTCGCGTGAATGAATCTTGTCGCCCATGAGACGGATGACTTCCGACTGTGGTCCGACGAAAGCCAGATCGGCGTTTTCGACGGCCTCGGCGAACTTCGCGTTCTCCGACAAGAAGCCGTAACCGGGGTGGATGCATTGCGCGCCGTGACGCTTGGCGATATCGAGCAACTGTGGGATATCGAGATAAGCAGCGGTCGGCACGTCCGCCAGCAGTTCCACCGCGATGTCGGCCAGCCGCACATGGGGTGCATGACGGTCCTCGTGGTGATAGACGGCGATGGTGCGCAGGCCGAGTTTGCGCGCAGAGCGAATCACGCGGCACGCGATTTCACCGCGATTGGCAATCAGGATGCTGTCGAACATGGATGAGTCTGTCGTTGGCTGATGAGGGCAGCGCGCGGCTCAAGACCGGTGCTGTGGTTTTGCGGCAAGTATACCGTCTTCGGCGATCCAGGCCGCAGCTACCACGATAGGTAGATCGAGCAGCATCTGGGCATAGGCCTTGCCTTGCGGATCGTGACGCAATGAGGCCACGCCGCCGCCGCCCAGCGCACGTTCCAGCACGAAGTTGAAACCGTCCAGTCCGGGCCAGGGGAAACGCGTGACCGGGCCGGCCGCGAGATGGGCGAACCAGTCGCCGACCGCCTCGGCCGTGAGTTGCTCGGCGAGCAGAGGAAGGAAATTTGCGTGGCGGGCCAGCACGCCGATATTGGCGCGGTCGCCTTTGTCGCCGGAGCGGCCATGGGCGAGGGCGCGCAGCGGCACCGTCACCCCGTCGCGGGTCGGGACACTCGCACTTGCGGCATCGGTGACCGCCTGCGGACAGGCGGCCACGCCAAAAGGCGCCGCAAGCGTATAGCGTTCTTCACCCAGCACCACCTCGACCTGCACCCGCGACTTGGGCACCAGGCAGGAATAGAGGCGTATGACTGGCTGCACTCTCGGTCGCCCGCCGGCAAAGCCGGTCAGGCCCTGGGCCATGGCGGTCGCGGCCGGAAAGATTTCGCGGGCGAAGATTTCCAGCGCGCGTTTGTCGGCATGGGCGACGCCGATCTTGATCACTATTTCACGTGTAGCGGCGGTGCGCGCATGGGGGCCATAGGTACTCTCGGCCCCCAGCAGTTCGACCGACACTTCGCGATAGTCTTCAAGTCCGGCGTCGCCGAACAGGCGTCGCGTGCGGGCGAGGATGGCATTCGCCACGCGCTCGCCTTTGCGCCCTGCATCCACGCCGCCGATCATCATGGTGGCGGTGGCGCGATAGCCATCGGGATAGGTGGCCGAGACTTTGTAAGTGTCGCTAGGCGCATGCCCACGCGCACCAATGACTTCGACACGGTGCGTTCCGACCTCACGCACCGTAATGCGTGAAAAATCGCAGCACACGTCCGGCAGCATGTAATGGGCCGGGTCGCCTATTTCGTAAATGATTTGCTCGGCGATGGTCGCGCGATTGATGAGGCCGCCGGTGCCGTCGGGTTTGCTGATCACGAAGCGGCCATCGGCCGCGCATTCGGCGATGGGGAAGCCCATGTTTTCCCAGCCCGGCACGTCTTCCCAGTCGGTGAAGAGGCCGCCGGTACACTGCGTGCCGCATTCGATGATGTGACCGGCCAAGGAGCCGGCGGCGAGCAGATCGTAGTCGGAGGTACGCCAGCCGAACTCATGCATGAGCGGGCCGAGCACCAGCGCACTATCGACACAACGCCCGGTGATCACCACATCGGCGCCCGCCGCCAGGGCACGGGCAATCGGCGTCGCGCCGAGGTAGGCGTTGACGCTCGCGAGTCGCGCCGGTAATGGCGCAGCGCTGTCCATTTCCACGATGCCTGCCGTGCGCAAGGCCTCGGCCTCGGCCAACAGATCGTCGCCGACCACCGCCGCCACGCGTAGCGCGATACCGGCCTCGGCCGCGAGCTTCTCCAGTGCCACCTTGCAGGCCAAAGGGTTCACGCCACCGGCATTGGTCACGACTTTGATGCCCTGGCGCGCGATGTCGCTCAACAAGGGCTTCATCACCGCCGAGACGAAGTCAGTGGCGTAGCCGGTCTGCGCATCGGTGCTCTTCATGCGCGCCAGGATAGACATCGTTATCTCGGCGAGATAATCCATGACCAGGTAATCGAGCGCGCCCTCGCGCACGAGTTGTGCTGGGCCGGCGGCACTGTCGCCCCAGAAGCCGGCGCCGCAGCCGATGCGGACGACTTGTTTCACTTGCCTGGCCACTGCGGCGCGCGCTTCTCGTTGAAGGCGGCGAAGCCTTCTTTCGCGTCGGCGGTCATGGCCATGATCGGTAGCATGAGCTGGGTGTACTCAAACGCCTTGTCGAGTGGCATGTCTTCGATGGCACGGAAGGCCTGCTTGCCGAGTTTGATGGCGGTCGGTGATTTGTCTGCGATGCGTGCAATCAGCCAATTGAGCTTGGTGTCGAGTTCCGCGCTCGGCACGACGTAATTGACGATATCCATGGCCAACGCTTCGGCGGCCGAGAAGGGCTCGCCGGTGGTCGCAATCTCATAGAGCTTGCGACGCGGAATGATGCGCATCATGTAAGACAGGATCATCATCGGGAACAGACCGAGCTTGGACTCCGGCACACCGAACTGCGCACGGTCGGTGCTGACCGCCATATCACAGGCGCACACCAAGCCGAGTCCGCCGGCCATGGCATGGCCATTGACTCTTGCGATGACCGGCAGACCGCAGCGTTCGAGACGACGGAATAACTGGATGACGTAGTGGCGCGGGTTGGCCGGATCGATGACGAAGGGCGTGCCATCGGCGCCCGGCTTGAGATCGCCGCCGGCGCAGAACACTTTGTCGCCGCTACCGGTCAGCACCACCACTCGCACGCCCGCTGTCGATTCGGCCTCGTCGATGGCCGCTGCGATCCCTCCGCAAACGTCTTCGTTCAAGGCGTTACGGCGTTCTGGTCGATTGATGGTGATGCGCAGCACCGCCCCATCACGGTCAGTTTTAACCACCTCGTTCATGCGAGATCTCCCCGGCAACTGTGCGCATGGCGAGAGCACGCTGACGGTGGGTTGCCGACCAGAGTGACGCGTCGCCGCTCGTGTACTAGAGTGGATGATACCAAGCAGCCATCAATGACGGGGAGGTGCCTATGCTGACGGTCGGTCACTTATTGGATGGCAAGGGGCGGCAAGTGTGGTCGGTGCAACTGGACTCGACGGTGTTCGAGGCGCTGCGCGTGATGGCCCACAAGGAGATTGGCGCGCTGCTGGTACTCGACGGCGAGACCGTGGTCGGCATCCTGAGCGAGCGTGACTACGCGCGCAAGATTGCACTCGAAGGTCGCGCCTCACGCTATACGCCGGTCACCGACATCATGTCGCGTCAGGTGTTGAGTGTCTCGCCGCGTCACACCGTGCACGAATGCATGGCGCTCATGACGACGCACAAGGTGCGCCATCTGCCGGTGTTGGAGCAGGGCCGCGTGCTAGGCATGATCTCTATCGGCGATCTGGTCAAGTCCATCATCGCCGAACAGGAGTTCGTTATCGAACAGATGACGAATTACATCGCCGGCAACATGGCCTGAGCCGCGTCGCCAAGTGCGAGCGGCTTACGCGCCAGTGTTCTGCCGGCGCATTATCCTGTTTTCATCCCGCCGCTACTTCGCAGCGGTTGCGGCCGTTATTCTTGGCAGCGTAAAGACAGGTGTCGGCGCGCTCGAAGGCGTGGGCTGGCGCTTCCTTGGGCGTGAATTCGGTGATGCCACAGGAAATCGTCACCGCTACCGGCTGATCTTTGTACTTGAAGCGACATCCTTCGATGTGACGACGCAGGTTGTCGGCAAGCTTGAGCGCGCCGGCACGCGGGGTGTCGGGCAGGAGGAGTACGAATTCTTCGCCGCCGAAACGACAGAAGAAGTCCTGGGCGCGGATCTGACTGCCGAGTTCGCGCGCCAGGTATTTCAGCACCCGATCGCCGGCCTGGTGACCCCAGGTGTCGTTGATCGACTTGAAGCGATCGATGTCGAGCACCACCAGCGATAGGTGCTGGCCGCTGCGCAACCAGCGCGCGTGTTCCATCGCCATGCGCTCGTTATAGGCGAGCCGATTGGGCAGGCCGGTCAGCGTGTCGTGTAAGGCCTGATCCTGCGCTTCGACCAACTGCTTACGCAGCCTGTCGGTTTCGCGAGCCAGCTCGTCGAGCTGCTTGGCCAGCACGACGTGTTGCTCATCGACCCGCTCGGAGCGCGCGCCTTCCGATTTCATGAAGGCGTTGAGGTTGCCGTCGATGATGCCGATCTGGCGTTGGATATCGTCCTTGAGTTGTTTGATGTCGGCGGCGGCGCTGACTCGACCACGCATGGTGTCGAGGCTGATCTGCACGGATTTGTTCAGATCGTCCCGCGCGCTGGCGGCGACCTTGCGTTCGGTCTTTTCGAGATCGACGAAGCCGGACACTTCGCCGAGCCGCGCCTTGATCACCATGAGGAAGGTGTTGAGTCCGGACACCTCGCTATGCAGGTTGGCGACGTAGTCGACCACGAAATCGGCAAGGTCCTTGGCAATGGCCTTGACGGTTGCCGCATCGGCCGCCTTCTGCAATTGCGGCGTAATGGCGCCGAGTTGCGCCTGGGCGGCGCTCGGCAGCGAGAGATGATCGATCAAAGCCTGCAGCACATCGCGCGCCGCCAGGGTGCGGTCTTCACCGGCTTCGCCGAGGATCACCGACAGCTGTGCGGCGATGGCGCTGATCAATTGGAAATCGGCGCTGGCCGCCGCGCGCAGGCGTTGGGTCAGCTCGTCGATGATCGGTTGCAGACGACTCGGCACCTTTAGCAGTCCCACCAGTTCGCGTAGCGGCGCGGCGGTGTCGATGGCTGGCGTCTCGCCGACGGTCGGCGCGAGTGGCGGGGGCGCGGTCACCACTTGGGTGGGCGATGGGGTTTCCATACGCGCCAGGGTCGACACCAGTCCGCGCAGGCGCGTCTGCTGTGCCTCGTCGAACAGCGTGTCGACCTTGGCCAGCGACTCCAGATCTTTGTCGAAGGCCGGGTTGGTGCCGCAGAAGTGCTGCAGCACCGTCAATAGATCGCGGCTGACACGCTCGACTTTTTCGGCGCGTAAGCGCTCCTGATCATCGAGCTCGTTGAGCGCTTTGAAGTACTTGTCTTTCCAGTCGTCCGACCGGCTTTTTTCGGCTGTCCCCATATGTTGGGGCATATCGGCCGCGTATCGAAGCAGCTTTAAGTGCGAGTCCGTTACCGGCTTGACAGTCGCCGAGGCCCTCCCTAGTCTCGAACGGACCGCGCGGCGCCGCCGGGGCGGGCAAAGGATCTTGAGACTTCATGCGTATCGCCACCTATCGCACCCTGCAACGCATCGAAATCGGTGTGCTGTCCCAGGACGGTTCGTCCATCACTCCCTTCGACCTGCCAACGGCGCGCGCCGAAAAAGGATTGCTGGCTGTGCTCGAGGCCGACCAGGCCCTCTTGCCGCTGCGCTCGGTCGATCATCCGCATCGCATCGGCTCGGTCGAACTGCTGGCGCCGATTCCGCGACCGCGCCGTAACATCATCTGCATCGGCAAGAACTACCACGAGCACGTCAAGGAAATCGCCGCGCGCGGTTTCGACACCACCGGCGGCGGCGCGACACCGCCCGAGGCGCCGATCGTGTTCTCCAAGTTTCCCGACTGCGTGGTTGGGCCGGGTGCCTCCATCCTGCATGACAAGCGCGTCACCGAGCAGCTCGATTACGAGGCCGAGCTTGGCGTGATCATCGGTCGCAAGGGCCGCGCTATCAGTGTCGGCGATGCCATGGACCATGTGTGGGGTTACACCATCATCAACGACGTCACCGCGCGCGACGTGCAGAAGGCCCACAAGCAATGGCTGCTGGGCAAGTCGCAGGACACTTTCTGTCCGATGGGGCCGATAGCGATCACGCGCGATCTGCTGAATCTCGCCGACACGCCCATCCGCTTGTGGGTCAACGACGAGCTGCGTCAGGACGGCAATACCAATCTCATGATGTTCTCGGTGCCGGAGTTGATCGCGACCATTTCGGCTGGCATCACCCTCTATCCCGGTGACGTGATCGCTACCGGCACGCCAGCGGGTGTCGGGGCAGGCTTCGACCCGCCTCGTTTTTTGAAGGCCGGTGACCGGCTGCGCATCGAGATTCCGCCTATCGGCGTGTTGGAGAACACGGTCGAGAACTGGCGCAAGTAGGGCGCGCGCGTTCATGCAGGACCGCTTCCGTCGTCGCGTGAGTATGGTTCAACAGTCGACGCGAAGCGCCGCAAGATCCCATGTCACTCGCGTTAGACTGTCGTCACGTCCCCAGTGAGAGCACGACATGAGCGATTCGGCGCTCGAGCGTATTGAACTCAAGATTGCCTATCTCGAAAGCGCCAACCAGGAGTTGAGCGATATCGTCTATCGCCAACAGCGCGACATCGAGAGCCTGCGCGTGCAGATGTCGGCCTATCAGCGTCAACTCGATGCCTGGCGCTCGGAGCAGAGCGACAGCGCGCCGGTGGACGAGCGGCCGCCGCATTATTAAAAGGGGGGGCTCGGAAATGGTATCTGACCATTTCCCAGAGCATCGCTTCAGGTGGTCAAGCGCCGATAAATATCCGCGACCTTGTACGGCAGCTTCTGCACGTCATCGATGACGGCGTAATTCGCCGGCCCGTACATATGCGGCAGATATTCCTGTGCTTCGTTATCAATCGTGATGCAGAAGGAATGAATACCGCCCTGGCGCGTCTCGAGCAGTGCGTGGCGGGTGTCTTCGATACCATACTTGCCCTTGTAGCCGCCGTAATCCTCGGGGCGTCCGTCGGACAGGGTGATGAGCAGCTTGGTGCGCGCGCGGGTCTGGTGTAGCAGATGGCCGAGATGGCGGATCGCAACGCCCATGCGGGTATAGGCCTTGGGCCGAATGCCACTGATGCGCTGACGCACTTCGAGGCTATAGCTCTCGTCAAATTC
>JAYWAC010000026.1:0-19498 GCA_043782755.1 Pseudomonadota bacterium
CTCTTGGTACACGTCCCTCATCAAACCCCCATTCAATCCTCCGAACTGGCTTTTTGGTCCGGTGTGGACCGTGCTCTACGTGATTATCGGCGTGGTCGGCTGGCGCACGTGGCGTCTTGATCATGTCGGCTTGGGCATGAAACTGTGGTGGGCACAAATGGCTTTTAATTTCGCTTGGTCACCGATATTTTTCAGTGCGCATCAGATGGGACTGGCGCTGTGCGTCATTGCTGCGATGCTAGCCACCATCGCCACTTTCATTATCGTCAGCTGGCGGCGCGACCCCATCGCCGCCCGCCTCTTCCTGCCCTATTGCGCATGGGTCTCGTTCGCGACGGTATTGAACGGCGCACTGTTCGATTTGAATTGAAGTCATCCCGCGTGCGCCTGGCCGCGCGACGTAGTGTTTCGAGCGATTCGAATCGACAAAGTCAAGCGTCTCAAAGACCACGAAAAGTGCTTGCACGAATCATGAATATGTACCGATTTCAAGCCTCGCGAGCGAGCGCTTATACACACCTCGTCTGGTGCTTGACAGATTCGTTAAATTACTTCTCAGGAAGTCGCTGCGGGCGTTCGTCAGACCGACTAAGCTATTGAAATTGATAAAAATGCACTAATCGGCGAAATTTTGGCCAATCTAATGAAATGCGCCCTCGTAACAGCCCATTCGGTGAGCTGTACGCAATTCATCAACAAAGTTACCCACAGCATCTGTGAGTAAACAGAAAGGGATTTCGAAATCAAAGAGCAGGAGCGAAAATTCGAGACTCAACGGAACCTATCGGCGCTATTGGACGGTATCGATGGCGGCCTTACACTCGCCTGTGATGGCCTTCTCTCCCCGCAAGCGTGTGCCGCTCCTCGCCCTGGCGTGTCTAGGCGCACTGACATCGTTCGCTGGCGCCGCGACGAACTCCGTTGAACAGCAGGCAACCAGTTTCCTTGAGTTCCAATCGGAAGCCGACGGCCGCTGCCAGATCCTGAGCGAAGGCGGCAAGCTGCGAGTGCTCTACAACCGCCATGCAAGTCGCGCCATCAACTATCGTCTGATTCGTGTGTTCGGCGACAGTCATCAGCAAGGTCGGGTGGCCGGAACGGCGCCGGCCGGCGGCGAGCCCGTCCCACTGGGCTGCACCCAGGTCAATGGCCGACCTCAGGATTGGCAGCTCGAACGTGCCACATTTATCCCCTAGGAATCCGCCATGCGTTTACCTGTCCTTGTCGTGATTTTCTTGCTCGGCTTGCTGCCTGCCTTGGTCTTCGCCGAGGGCGAAGGAGAAGCGCCCGGCGAGCGCTCGCCGGGCGACATGACTATCGACGAGCGCGCCCAGATGATGCAATCGACCAATGACTACAACAATTGCGTGTACAAGCAGGCGACCGACAAGATCGACAGTGACCCGGATATCCGCCGTATCGCCGACCATGCCCTCGGCGCCTGCCAGCCGCAGCTTGAGGCCCTGCAGAATCGGATTAAGGGCTGGAAATTCCCGGAATACTTTGCCAGTGGTTTCGCGCGCTCAGTGCGTGATCGCGCGGCACGCAACATTCTGCCGGAGTTGGCCACTCGCAAGGGAAACTAGTCAGGGGAAGGAAAACGTCGAGCGAAGCCGCAATCAGGAGGAGCCGGGAATATCGCGGGCGTCGGTGGTGACATCGAGCCCAGCTAGTCCTGCAACGAAATCGGAAAACTCGTGCAGCGCGCGTTCATACACATTACGTTTGAAAGGCACGACGAAACCCAGCGGATCCCAGTAATCAACCCAGCGCCAGGCATCAAACTCAGGATCTTCGGCGCTATCGAGGCACAGCAGCGCTTCATCGGCGCGGAACTTCAGCAGAAACCAGATCTGCTTCTGACCGATGCACAGCGGTAGCTGGTTGTAACGGATGTAACGCTTAGGCAAGCGATAGCGCAGCCAGCCCTTGGTCGAGCCTAGCAACTCGACGTGCTCAGGGTTCAAACCGACCTCCTCCTTGAGCTCGCGATACATGGCCGCTTCGGGGCTTTCGTGACGATTGATGCCGCCTTGCGGAAATTGCCAGGCCGACATGCCGATGCGCCGCCCACAGAACACCTGACCGCGCTCGTTCAGAAGAACGATGCCGACATTCGACCGAAATCCGTATTTGTCGATCATGGCCTGGGGTCACAATAGTGTGCATCGCCGAGTTCGGCGCTTCGATTTTGTACAATGCCAGTCGGATGTTCAACCGGGTTGGCGCGACCAACAAAAAAGGCGCCAGAGGCGCCTTTTTTGTGTCGAAATCGCGCGCTACTCAGCCCAACAGCTGCGCGATGGCGACGCTCTCTTCCTTAAGCTCGGCGGCGGTGGCGTCCATACGCTTGCGGCTGAACTCGTCAACCGGCAAGCCCTGTACGATGCTGTACTTGCCACCGCTGCAGGTGACCGGGAAGGAATACATCATGCTCTTCTCGATGCCATAGCTGCCGTCGCTGGCGATACCCATGCTGACCCAATCGCCTTCCGGCGTGCCCAGCACCCAGTCACGCATGTGCTCAAGCGCGGCGTTGGCAGCCGAGGCGGCGCTGGACGCACCACGCGCGTCGATGATCTCGGCGCCACGCTTGGCGACGCGTGGAATGTAGTCGTTCTCGTACCAGGGACGCTCGACGCAGGACAGCGCGGCCTTGCCGGCGATGGTGGCCTGGCTGAGATCCGGGTACTGAGTGGTCGAGTGGTTGCCCCAGATGGTGACCTTCTTAATGTTGGACACTGCGGTGCCCGTCTTGGCCGCGAGCTGCGCCTTAGCGCGGTTGTGGTCGAGACGGGTCATGGCGGTGAACTGGGTCGGCGCGATATCGGGCGCACTCTTCATGCAAGTCCAGGCGTTAGTATTGGCCGGATTGCCGACCACAATCACCTTGATGTCACGCGCGGCATGGTCGTTGATGGCCTTGCCCTGCACTTTGAAGATACCGCCATTGGCGGCCAGCAGATCGCTGCGCTCCATGCCCGGACCGCGCGGACGAGCGCCGACCAGCAAAGCAACCTGGGCGTTCTTGAAGGCGACATTTGGATCGTCGCTCATCTCGATGCTCTGTAACAGCGGCAACGCGCAGTCATCGAGTTCCATGGCCACGCCGTTCAACGCTTTCATGGCCGGTGTCACTTCCAACAACTGAAGGATCACGGGTTGGTCGCGGCCGAGCATTTCACCCGCAGCGATGCGGAACAACAGGGCATAGGAAATCTGACCAGCGGCGCCGGTCACGGTTACTCTTACGGGGGACTTCATGGCAGTCACGTCCTTTCAATCACGTGTTATTCAAAGAGGTAATCGGGTGCGTCGCAGGTTGACCACGGTCACGACCTGCATGGATGTTCTGATCTATCGCGCCGCCGTGGGACGTAGGTAAAGAAGCAGGGCTCGATGAACCCCTTGCTCGCTGCACCGTCACTGGCCCGGCGCAGCCGCTCCGCGACGACAGAGAGCTAGCATACCGTCCCGTTTGTTGGGCGAGCAAGGCGTGCGGGCCGCCGAGCCCTTTGGTGGTTGGACCATCAAAGGCACCGAATTGGCGCAGGCCTTATTAATGACATTGCAAGACCGATGATCAAAGATCGTTAAAACCTGTGCCGATAAGCGGCCGCAATGGCGGAACTGTTGTTCGCGCCCCAGTCATATCGATGACAACCTCGGATCACCCTGAAGGAATCCCGATGACTCAGCCTCCTTCATGTCTCTTCAGTGCCAACGCGCCGTTCCTGGAAGAGCTCTACGAAACCTACCTCAGCGACCCGGCCAAGATCAGCGACGAGTGGCGTGCCTATTTCGACACCCTTCAGGATGACCAGAGCGAGGAGCGACGTGACGTCCGCCATTCTGAGGTGCGCGACCGCATGCTGGCCGTGGCGGTAGCGCCTAAGGGTGCGCCTGTGACCGTGGTTCGCGACAACGCCCAGAACGCTGCCAAGCAGGTCGCGGTCCTGCAGCTGATCAATGCCTACCGTTTTCGTGGCCATCGCCAAGCCAACCTCGATCCTCTGAATCAATACGAACGGCCGGTAGTGGCCGAACTCGATCCGGCCTTTCACGGCCTGACCGAAGCTGACATGGACGTGGTGTTCAACACCGGCTCCCTGCAAGGCCCTGACCAGGCGACGCTGCGTGACATTCTCGACATCGTCCGCACTACTTACTGCGGCACCATCGGCGCCGAATACATGCATATCGTCGAGACCAGCCAGAAGCGCTGGATTCAACAGCGCCTGGAAGTCTGCCGCGCCAAACCCAATTTCGACGCGGCCAAGCGCAAGACTCTACTCGAACGCGTCATCGCAGCCGGCTCACTGGAAGAATATCTGCACACCAAGTACGTCGGTCAGAAGCGCTTTTCGCTCGAAGGCGGCGAGTCAACCATCGCGCTGCTCGATCAAATGGTCGAGGACGCCGGCCGGCATGGTTTGAAGGAATGCGTTGTGGGTATGGCCCATCGCGGCCGCCTCAATGTGCTGGTCAACATCGTCGGCAAGCATCCGTCCAAGCTGTTCGCCGAGTTCGAAGGCAAAGGCCCAAAGGAAACGCGCTCGGGCGACGTCAAATATCACATGGGTTTCTCGTCTGACATTCAGACTGACAGCGGCCCGGTGCATCTGACCTTGGCCTTCAATCCCTCACATCTCGAAATCATC
Organism: Pseudomonadota bacterium; assembly: GCA_043782755.1. Taxonomy (GTDB): domain Bacteria; phylum Pseudomonadota; class Gammaproteobacteria; genus JADJYF01. Next base: position 4,662 of record JAYWAC010000026.1, read on the forward strand.
GACCCGGTGGTCGAGGGTTCGGTGCGCGCACGCCAGGATCGACGCCAGGACAACGAACGCAATCAGGTGCTAGCGCTGCTGATCCACGGCGACGCCGCTTTCGCCGGGCAGGGTGTGGTAATGGAAACCTTGAACCTGTCGCAGACGCGCGGCTACATGACCGGCGGCACGGTACACGTCATCATCAACAACCAGATCGGCTTCACCACCAGCGACCCGCTCGATTCACGTTCGACGCTGTACTGCACCGACGTCGCGAAAATGGTCCAGGCGCCGATCTTCCACGTCAATGGCGACGACCCGGAAGCGGTCGCCATGGCAGCGCGCATCGCGCTGGATTTCCGCATGGAATTCAACAAGGAAGTTGTGATCGACTTGATCTGCTATCGCAAGCACGGTCACAGCGAAGCCGATGAACCGGCCGCGACCCAACCCATCATGTATCAACACATCCGCAATCATCCGGGCGTGCGCAAGATTTACACCGACAAGCTGGTCAGCGCCGGTGTCATCAAGCCTGGCGAGGCCGAGGCCATGGCGGCGCGTTACATCGATGCGCTGGAGAACAACGAAGTTGTATCGCGGCCGCACGCGCCGGCGGCAGATGCCCGTTACGCCATCAATTTCGATCCCTTCCGTGGCATCAACTGGCGTCATGCAACCACTACCGCGATCAGCGCGGAGCGCGTCAAGCGCCTCGGCGAGCGTTTCAATACCGTGCCGGAAAACTTCACTCTGCATCGTGCCGTTACGCGCGTACTCGCCGACCGTCAGGCGATGGCGGCAGGTGAAAAATCCTTTGACTGGGGTTTTGCCGAGACGCTGGCCTATGCGACCTTACTCAGCGACGGTTGCCCGGTGCGTATTTCGGGCCAGGACAGCGGTCGTGGAACGTTCTTTCATCGTCACGCCGTGATACACGACCAGAAAACCGGCGAAACCTATCTGCCCTTGCAAAATCTTTCCGCTGACCAGGCCAGCTTCCTGGTCATCAACTCCACACTGTCAGAAGAAGCCGTGCTCGGCTTCGAATACGGCTATGCCAGCGCTGAACCTAACTCGCTTGTGATCTGGGAAGCGCAGTTCGGCGATTTCGCCAATGGCGCGCAAGTGGTTATCGATCAGTTCATCGCTTCCAGCGAAGAGAAATGGGGACGCTACTGCGGCTTGGTGATGTTGTTGCCGCACGGCTATGACGGCCAAGGCCCTGAGCATTCCTCGGCGCGTCTTGAGCGTTATCTGCAACTGTGCGCCGAAGACAATATGCAGGTCTGCTATCCGACTACGCCGGCACAGATGTTCCATATGCTGCGTCGCCAGCAGGTACGCCCCTATCGCAAGCCGCTGGTGGTGATGAGCCCCAAGAGTCTGCTACGACATCGTCTCTCGGTGTCGCCGCTTGCGGAGATCACCCATGGTCAATTCCAGGCCGTGATCGACGAGGTCGACAAGCTCGACAATTCCAAGGTCAAACGCATCCTCGCGTGCAGCGGCAAGGTCTATTTCGATCTACTCGACGCGCGTCGCGAACACGACATCGAGGATTGCGCGATCATCCGTCTCGAACAGCTCTACCCGTTTCCGAAAGATGAAATGCAGGCGACGCTTGCGCAATACCCTAACGCCACGGAATTGGTGTGGGTACAGGAAGAGCCGCGCAATCAGGGCGCCTGGTCGATGCTATTGTCGGCTCGACATTTGCGCGGCTGCATAGACGAACACAAGTCACTGACTTGCGTGGCGCGTCCCTATTCCGCCTCGCCGGCGGTCGGCTACGCGTCCCTGCATCTCGAACAACAGCAAACCATCATCGCCGAAGCGCTGAGCCTGTCGCAGCGTCAGACCCAACAAAAGAAATCCGCGTGAGCTTGCAACGCTCTACGTCCGGCAACCGGGAGAAACATTGTGCTAGTTGAAGTAAAAGTGCCTGTGCTGGCGGAATCCGTGCCCGACGCGACCCTGCTCAACTGGTACAAGCTGGTCGGTGAACGCGTCGAACGCGGTGAGAATCTGATCGATCTCGAAACCGACAAGGTGACCCTGGAAATCGCTGCGCCCGAAAGCGGTGTGTTGAAGGAAATCCGCTATCAGACTGGCGAAGTGGTATTGACCAACGACATCCTCGCGGTGATAGATACCGACGGCGCCGCCGCGAGCGCTGGCCCGGCGGTAGCCCTGGTCGCCGCCGTCACGGCAGCGAGTTCAAACACACCGCAAGCCGGCCCCGCCGCGCGCAAACTGGCCGCCGAAGCAGGCATCGATCCCGCCAGCGTGCAGGGCACTGGCAAGGACGGACGCGTGACCAAAGGCGACGTCCTCGCGCACACCAGCAAACCAGCCGAGACCGCGCGCCCTGCGCCACCCACCCCGGTCCGCGATGTGCAGCCACAGGTGACTGCCGTGAGCGGTCGCGTTGAAGAGCGCGTACCGATGACGCGCCTGCGCAAGCGCACCGCCGAACGCCTGCTCACCGCCCAACGCGACAACGCGCTGCTCACCACTTTCAACGAAGTGAACATGCAACCAGTGATGGATCTGCGCAATCGCTTCAAGGGCGATTTCGAAGATCGCTATGGCGTGAAGCTCGGTTTCATGTCGTTCTTCGTCAAGGCGGCGGTCGAAGCACTGAAGAAATTCCCGGTGGTCAACGCCGCAGTCGATGGCGACGACATCATTTATCACGGCTTCTTCGACATCGGCGTGGCGGTAGGCTCCGAGCGCGGCCTGGTCGTGCCGATTCTGCGCGATGTCGAACGCATGACCTTCGCTGAAATAGAACGACGCATTCGCGATTTCGGCGAACGAGCGCGCGACGGCAAACTCACCATCGATGAATTAACCGGTGGCACCTTCACTATCAGCAACGGTGGTGTATACGGTTCTCTGGTCTCCACGCCGATCATCAATCCACCGCAGAGCGCAATTCTCGGCATGCACAAGATTCAAGAGCGACCCATTGCCGAGCATGGTCAGGTTGTGATCCGGCCGATGATGTATCTCGCGCTGTCCTACGACCATCGCATCATTGATGGTCGCGAGGCAGTGCAGTGCCTCGATTCCATGCGCCGTATGCTCGAAGACCCGACCCGCATGCTGCTCGAGATCTAGAGGTGGCTCTGGATAACTACGACGTCGTTGTCATCGGTGGTGGCCCGGGCGGTTACGTGGCGGCAATCCGCGCCGCGCAACTCGGCTTCAAAACCGCCTGTGTCGAACGCTGGTCGGACGGTGCCGGCAAGTCGTTGCTGGGCGGCACCTGCCTCAATGTCGGCTGCATTCCTTCCAAAGCGCTACTCGATTCGTCTCATCATTTCGAGTTCATCCAGCAGTACGCCAAGGAGCACGGCATCGATGCGCAGGCCAGCATAGACGTCGCCCGCATGCAGGCGCGCAAGAGCAAGATCGTGCAGGGCCTGACCCAAGGCATCGCCGGGCTTTTGAAGAAGAACATGGTCAGCACCTTGCACGGCCATGGTCGCCTTGCGAGCGCCAGCAGCGTTGAAGTCACGGCGGCAGATGGTAGTCAGACGATCGTCGGCGCGCAGTATGTAATCATCGCCGCTGGCTCCATTCCGGCGAGTATTCCGCCCGCGCCAGTCGATCAAAAAATGATTGTCGATTCGACAGGCGCCCTCGCCTTCGACAAGGTCCCAAAACGACTGGGTGTGATAGGCGCCGGCGTCATCGGTCTCGAACTTGGCAGCGTGTGGCGGCGACTTGGCGCACAGGTGACGATACTCGAAGCACTACCTGAATTTCTGCCGACAGCCGATGCTGCCGTCCGCAAAGAAGCTCTGAAGGTTTTAACCAAACAAGGCCTCGACATCTGGCTCGGCGCCAAGGTCACCAGCGCAAATGGGGCGGGCAAAGTCGTCAAGGTTGAATACATTCTCGGCGACCAGAACGAAAGCGCAGAATTCGATCGTCTGATCGTGGCGGTGGGGCGTAAGCCGAACTCCGATGATCTCGGTCTCGCCGATGTGGGGATCAGTTGCGATGCGCGCGGTTTCATCGCGGTCGATGAGCACTGCCACACCGGCGTCGGTAATGTTTACGCAATCGGTGATTGCGTGCGTGGGCCGATGCTCGCGCACAAGGCCAGCGAGGAAGGCGTGGCTGCGGCGGAACGTATCGCCGGTCAACGGCCGCACGTCGACTTCAATGTCATTCCCTGGATCATCTATACCTGGCCTGAGATCGCTTGGGTGGGTCTCACCGAACAAGACGCCCAATCCGCTGGCCACAGCGTTCGCACCGGCAGCTTTCCGTTCATGGCGAGCGGTCGTGCGCGCGCCATGGGCGATGCCGACGGCTTCGTCAAAATCGTTGCTGACGCGAACAGCGATCGGGTATTGGGCGTGCACATCGTCGGGCCCAATGCCTCGGAACTCATTGCCGAGGCCTTCACAGTGATGGAATTCGGCGGTAGCGCCGAAGACATCGCACGCACCGTACACGGGCACCCGACCCTCGCGGAGGCGATGCATGAGGCAGCACTGGCGGTCGATAAGCGCGCGATTCATTTCTGAGGAAAGCGCAGCGCACCAGGGCGGCGCACCCTTGCATGATGGTGCGGTGCAGCGTAAATTACGAAATCAAGCCGCTGCCCCATATGGAAGGAAGTCCCGATGCCCGAGGCCGTCATCGTAGGCGCACTGCGTACCGCCATTGGCTCCTTTGGAGGAGCGCTCGCCGACATTCCAGCCCATGAATTGGGCGCCCAGGTCATTCGCGGCCTGATTCAGAAACTCGGCCTCGATCCCGCCAGTGTCGATGAAGTGATCATGGGTCAGGTGCTCGCCGCCGGCGCCGGTCAGAATCCGGCCCGCCAGGCCGCCATCGCCGCCGGCTTGCCCCATGGCATCCCGGCGCTGACCATCAACAAGGTCTGCGGCAGCGGTCTGAAAGCCGTGCAACTCGCAGCCCAGGCGGTGCGCTGTGGCGACGCCGAGATCATCATCGCCGGTGGCCAGGAAAACATGAGCCTCGCGCCTCACGTGCTACCGCGCTCGCGCAACGGTCAGAAAATGTGGGATTGGGCGCTACAGGATTCGATGATCGTCGACGGCCTGTGGGACGCCTTCAATAGCTATCACATGGGTATTACCGCCGAGAACATCGCCGAGCAGTTCGGCATCTCGCGCGACGCGCAGGACGATTTCGCCGCCGCGACCCAGGCCAAGACCGCCGCCGCCCAGGCCAGCGAGCGCTTCGCCGACGAAATCGTGCCGATTTCGATTCCGCAACGCAAAGGCGACCCACTGATTTTCGCGCGTGACGAATACCCGCGTGCCGCAACCACCGCCGACAGCCTCGGTAAGCTGCGTGCCGCCTTCAAAAAAGACGGCTCGGTGACCGCCGGAAATGCCTCGGGCATCAACGATGGCGCGGCCGCCGTGGTGGTGATGTCCGCGAGCAAAGCCGCTGCCCTAGGGCTCACGCCGCTGGCCACCATCAAGGCTGGCAGCAGCGCCGGTGTCGACCCGGCCATCATGGGCACCGGTCCGATACCCGCCACACAGAAATGCCTGGCCAAGGCCGGCTGGAGTGTGGCGGATCTCGATCTCATCGAAGCCAATGAAGCCTTCGCGGCGCAGGCAATTTCGGTCAATCGCGGTCTCGGCTGGGACCCGGCCAAGGTCAACGTCAACGGCGGCGCCATCGCCCTCGGCCATCCGATAGGCACCTCGGGGGCGCGCATCCTGGTCACCCTGTTGCATGAGATGGGGAGGCGCAACGCCAGTCGCGGTCTCGCGACCTTATGCATCGGTGGCGGTCAGGGCGTAGCGCTGGCTGTCGAACGCAATAAAGCATGACGCGCACGCCTCGAGCACTGTGCCCACACCATGCAATCGTTAACGTGCGAAGTTGAATTCGTCGCACTCTAAGTCTGGAGCGGGAAAGACCTCATGAACGACGAAGCCAAACGGGTCATCAAGAAATACCCCAATCGCCGCCTCTACGATACCGCCGAGAGCAAGTACGTCACCTTGAACGACGTGCGCAAACTGGTGCTGGAAGGCATCAGCTTCTGCGTCATCGACAAGAAGAGTGGAGAGGACATCACGCGCAACATCCTGTTGCAGATCATCATCGAGCAGGAAGATGAAGGCGAACCACTGTTCTCGACTGATGTGCTTGAGCAGCTGATTGGCTTTTACGGAAATTCGGTGCAGGGCGTGGCCGGTGATTTCATCAGCCAGAGCTTGAACATGTTCCGCGACCAGCAAGCACGCTTCCAGACCCAGATGCGCGAAGCGATGCAGAGCCTGCCGATGTCGTCGACCTTCGGCGAGATGGCCAAGCAGAACCTCGACATGTGGAAGCAGATGCAGGACACCTTCTTCAAGAATGCACTGTTGACGCCGCGCAAGAAATCCGACGACGCCGAATAAACACTTCTCCAGCGGCAGACATTGCGCCCGCCGCCAGCAATTCTTAACTCAACTTAGGCCGCGAGCTGCTCGTCGAGCGCGCGCTTGATGCGGCGCGCCTGTTCGCGCAGGCCCTGCGGCATGCGGTCACCGAAGGTATCGAAATAGGCTTCGATTTCCTCGATTTCCTTGTGCCAGACCTGTGGGTCTATCGACAGCAGTGCATGCACGGTACGGCGATCGAGGTCGAGACCGTCGAGACGCAAGGTGTTGGCATCGGGTACCAAGCCAATCGGCGTCTTGACCGCATCACCACGGCCAGCGCAACGCTCAAGAATCCATTCCAACACGCGCATGTTGTCGCCATAGCCCGGCCACATGAACTTGCCGTCAGCGTCCTTGCGGAACCAGTTGACGTGGAAGATACGCGGCAGCTTGGCGGACTTCGGGCCGAAACTGAGCCAGTGCGCCCAGTAGTCACCGAAGTTGTAGCCACAGAAGGGCTTCATCGCCATCGGATCGCGACGTACCTGGCCGACTGCACCGGTAGCGGCAGCGGTGGTTTCCGAGGCCATCGCGGCGCCGGCGAACACACCGTGATCCCAATCCATGGCTTCGAACACCAGCGGCGCGACGGTCGAACGACGACCGCCGAAGATGATGGCCGAAATCGGCACGCCCTGCGGCGCCTCGCCCTGCGGCGAGAAACTCGCGCACTGCTTGGCCGACACCGTAAAACGGGAATTCGGATGTGCCGCAGGACCGGTCGTCTCAAGGTCGTGGGAACGACCCTGCCAATCGATCAAACTCGCCGGCTTAGCGCCGTCGATGCCTTCCCACCAGGGCCGCATATCGGGCGTTACCGCGACATTGGTAAAGATGGTGTCGCGATCCAGCATATGCATGCAGTTGGGGTTAGTCTTCGAACTGGTCCCCGGTGCAACGCCGAAGAAACCTGCTTCCGGATTGATGGCCCACAGCTGACCATCATCGGCCATGTGCATCCAGGAGATGTCGTCACCGACCGTCCAGACCTTCCAGCCCTTGTAACTTGTCGGTGGCACGAGCATGGCCAGATTGGTCTTGCCGCAGGCTGACGGAAACGCGGCCGCGACATAGGTGGTCTGACCCTGCGGATTCTCAATGCCCAGAATCAACATGTGCTCGGCCAGCCAGCCCTCGCTGCGGGCCTGCGCGCTTGCGATACGCAGCGCGTGGCACTTCTTGCCGAGCAAGGCATTCCCGCCGTAGCCGGAGCCAACACTCTTGATCAAAAGCTCGTCGGGGAAATGCATGATGAAACGCTTGTCGGGATCGAGGTCACCTATCGAATGCAGTCCCCTGACGAAACGCGGCGACTGTTCGAGATGAGCAAGCGCGCGCGTGCCAATACGCGCCATTACGCGCATGTTGACTACAACATAGGGACTGTCAGTAATCTCGACGCCGGCTCGCGCATAGGGTGAGCCATAGGGACCCATCAGATAGGGAATCACATACATCGTGCGGCCGCGCATGCAGCCTTTGAAATAGGGGTCGATCTTGGCGTGGCCGTCAGCTGGCGACATCCAATTGTTGTTCGGGCCTGCATCTTCGGCAGCAGGTGCACAGACGAAGGTCAGATGCTCGACGCGCGCCACGTCCTGCGGGTTGGAACGGTGCAGGAAGCAGTTGGGGTGGGATTGCTGGTTCAGACGGATGAGGTCGCCGGTGCCCAACATCAAGCTGGTCAGCTTGGCATTCTCCTCCTCCGAACCGTCACACCAGTGAATGTGGTCCGGTTGGGTCAGCCTAGCGACTGATTCCACCCATGCCGCCAATTCGGCACTTTTAGTCATTGACGAAACTCCAAATGGCAAATTCCAAGAAAACCTGCAAAAGGCGGTGGAGCCCGTCGCGCGAAACAAACGGGCTGCGGATCAAGGGTCAGGGCGAGAAAAACATCGACAATGACCGCTAAAAAATTGGCGAGAAGTGTAGCCGACCGCAGGCCAGTTGTTGACGAAAACTTGTAACGTTTTGCCAACTTGGCACGTAGTCATTGCCTCTTCTTGGCGGTCCCGAGCGGCCACCAGACCCGTCATTTAGCCGCCCTTCGCCACGACAAAAAATATTTTCTGACCACCCTTGACTTAGGATTTTCGCGGAACTATGCTGCATTGCAATAATGTTGCGGTGCAATAAAACGCCCTCCCCATTAAAACTTAAAACACCGGCGCACCACGCCACTAAGCCCTCTTAAGGAGCACAAACATGGAAAACAAATTCATCGAAAACTGGCAGGAATACGGCAAGAATGCTATTGAAGCCGCCAAGGAACTCGAAGCCATCAACACTCAGGTGATCGAGAAGATCACCGGCAAGCAGATGGAGCTGGCCAACGCCGCTTTTGAAGCCAGCACCAAATACGTCAGCTCGCTCGGCGAAGTGAAGGGTGTGCAGGACCTGTTCTCCGAGCAGACCAAGCTCGCGACTGAATTCAACGAAAAGATCCTCGAAGCAGCGCGCACCACGGCCGACATCCTCACCGAGACCCGCGAGGCCTATCAGGCTTGGATCGAAAAGGGCTTGAAGGCTGTCAGCGGCAACGCTGAGTTCGCGATGCCGAACTTCTTCCCGCTCAAGGTTACCAAGAAGGCCGCCTGAACTTGCACTATTGAGGATTCGTCCTCATCTCAGACTGACCTCCTCTCGCCCCTTCGGGCACCGCCTCCCTGCGGACCCGAAGGGGGCTTCTTGCCGGCCTCAAGCCCCAGTAGTCATCCACTCGGCTACGGCCACCGGCACCGAGCGCGGCGATTTGAGTCCAACGTAAACCCCGATGTGTCCGCCCGGCAGTTCGACTTCCTTGTAGTCGTGGGTGCCGACCACCTTGCCCAGGGCCTGCGACGCCGCAGGCGGCACAAGATGATCGTCCCGTGCATAAATGTTTAATACCGGCATGGTGATCGCGCTGAGGTCGACGCGCCGCCCGCCCAGCAGCAGTTCGCCCTTCACCAGCTTGTTACCCTGATAGAAATCGCGAGCGAATTCTCCGCAGGCGCGGGCCGCCAGTGACGGGCTATCGAAGATCCATTGCTCCATGCGCAGAAACATCGCGACTGCATCGGCATCGCCGAGTTGTTCCAGGAAGCGGAGATATTTCTGCTGCGTCAGTCGATAAGGCTTCAGCGACAGAAACAGCCAGTTGAGAAAATCGCCGCTGACATTGCCACAGCTCTTCAGCAAGCGCTCGACGTCGATGCGCCGCACCAGATGGCTGAGCATATCGTTGGGCGTCTGGAAATCGATAGGCGTGACGGTGGTAATCAGGCGCTCGACCTTGTGTGGATGCAAAGCGGTATAACAGGTACTCAAAGTACCACCCTGACAAATGCCGAGCAGCGGCAGCGCGGGTCTCGTGAGTCTTGTGCGTAAATGCTCGACACAGACATCGATGTAGCGGTTGACGTAGTCGTCGAGACCCAGCAGTCGATCCGCGCCACCGGGATAGCCCCAGTCGATCAGATAGACATCGAAACCACGGGCCATGAGTGAGGCGATCAAGGAACGACCAGCCTGCAGATCGGCCATTTCGGGGCGATTGACCAGCGCGTAGACGATCAGCAGCGGGATGCCATGATGCGCGGCCTCGCCATCTCCATAGCGATAGAGCCGCACGCCTTCAATTTCAAAGATTATCGTGCGCGGTGTCGCGCCGACCGTGACCTCGCCGACGCGTCGCAAGACACCAAGACCACGTCGAACACTCTCCTCGAAAGCAGCGACTTCCTTGCTGACACCGTCGGCGTGTAATTGGAGTCGTGGCATCAGGGTCTACTTGCCCGCGTTCAGAATGTGGCCGATATCGAACTCGCCGCGCGACGGTTTGCTCTTGCGGACTTTCGGCGCGCGGGTGCGCGGCGGCGTGGTCGTCTTGTGGCTGACGGCTTTGACGGGGCGCACTAGCTTCTTCGTCTCGGGCTGCGCCGGCGTCATCGTTGCATGCGAGACCGCAGCCGTAACTTCTGCAACCGTTGGCACTACAGACGGCGCTGGATGCACTTCAGCACGCAGGGCGGCCAGCTCGCGCTGCATGGCCTGCTGCCGTTCGAGCAGAGCGTCGATCTCGTCACGTCCAGGCGCATCGAACAGCGCCGACATACGTCCGCCCAGCCCGCGCAAGGCGAGCCGCACCTCGCTGCCGGCGTTGACCCAGGCTGCGAAATCGCACGCGAAAGCCTCGCTCATCACACGCTCGGCATAGCCTGCCTCGGCGTGATCAATCCAGGCATCGTAAAGAGCACGCAATGTAGTGATCGGTGGGCCACTGTCATCCTTAAGATAAGCGGCGAAGCCTTGCAGCGCCGTCCGCATCGCGAGCCGATAATGTTCATCGATCACGGCACGCGCCTGCGACTCCGTCAGCAACGTACGCTGCACGGCTTTCAACATCTCCTGCCATTCACGCTGCGGACCGACGGCCGGCAATGCCAGCAATTCGGTGCTCCAACTCGTCAGCGTGGTCGACCATTGCCGCCAGGCTTGCCCGGCATGGGCGTCGGGAAACGCGCCGAGCAGCGCGCCCGGTGCAGCGCCCACAAAGGCATTCAAGAAATCGTCGTTGGCTGCGGGGTCTATGCCCTGTCGCGCGGCGGCTTGCAGCGCCTGCACGAACCGAGCGGCGAAATCATTACCGCCACCTTGCTTCAACATCTGTTGTATCGTGCGCGCGAAGGCGAGATAGGCCCCGGCAAAGCCGCTTGCCGACGCCGCACGCAGATCAGAATGATCGGCGCTAGCGCCGGGCTTGAAACCCTTGCTGACGAGCGTCATCCACTCGCGCCATGCGGCGGCCCATGGCGCGTCCTTATCCGCGTTCATGATCTCCTCCGCAGCGCGCAGCCAGCGCTGTCTACGCTTTGCCTATTGATTAGCACGGTGGTTGATCAAGTCATCCACCACCGCTGGATCGGCTAGCGTGGTGGTATCGCCCAGACTATCGAGTTCGTTGGCCGCGACCTTGCGCAGGATGCGGCGCATGATCTTGCCCGAGCGCGTCTTGGGCAGACCGGGCGCCCATTGAATGACATCGGGCGTCGCAATCGCACCGATTTCGGTACGCACGTGCTGCACCAGTGCCTTGCGCAGCTCTTCGCTCGCAGTAACGTTATGCATGAGCGTCACATAAGCGTAGATACCCTGCCCCTTGATGGCATGGGGATAGCCGACCACTGCGGCTTCCGACACGGCGGGATGCAGCACCAGCGCACTCTCCACTTCCGCTGTACCGAGACGATGACCGGAGACGTTGATGACGTCGTCGACCCGGCCCGTGATCCAGTAATAGCCATCCTCGTCGCGGCGCGCGCCGTCGCCGGTGAAGTAGCGTCCCGGGAACATCTTGAAATAGGTTTCCTTGAAGCGCTCATGATCGCCGTAGACAGTGCGCATCTGGCCCGGCCAGGAATGCTTGATGACCAGTGAACCTGCAGTCGCACCTGCTAGTTCACGACCGTGATCGTCGACCAACGCCGGTTCGACACCGAAGAAGGGCAAGGTCGCTGAACCCGGCTTCAAATGCGTCGCGCCCGGCAACGGCGAGATCAGAATGCCACCGGTCTCGGTCTGCCACCAGGTGTCTACTATCGGGCAACGCGCGTCGCCGACCACGTTGTAATACCACTCCCAGGCTTCGGGATTGATGGGTTCACCCACGCTACCGAGAATGCGCAAGCTCGCGCGGCTGTACTTAGTAACGGATGCGTCACCCTGGCCCATCAGCGCGCGCAATGCGGTCGGCGCGGTGTAGAAGATGTTGACCTTGTGCTTGTCGATCACCTGCCAGAAGCGGCCGGCATCAGGATAGGTCGGCACCCCTTCAAACATCACCGAGGTCGCGCCGTTGGCGAGCGGCCCATAGACAATGTAGGAATGGCCGGTCACCCAGCCGACGTCGGCCGTGCACCAGTAGATGTCGCCTTCGTGATAGTCGAATACATATTTGTGCGTCATCGCGACGTGCAGCAGATAGCCGCCCGTAGTGTGCAACACGCCCTTGGGCTTGCCGGTCGAGCCCGAGGTGTAGAGGATGAAGAGTGGGTCTTCGGCATCCATCGAGGTCGGCGGGCAGTCGTCCGACGCGCTCGCCATGCACTCGTGGTACCAATAGTCGCGGCCGGCAGTCCAGCCGACAGGGTTGCCGGTATGGCGCACCACAATCACTGACTTCACACCTGCGCAGGCTTCCAGTGCCTTGTCGGCATTGGCCTTGAGCGGCACGCCACGGCCACCGCGCAGACCCTCGTCGGCGGTGATCAGCGCCACGCAATCGGAATCGAGGATGCGATCCTTCAAGGCGTCGGGCGAGAAGCCGCCGAACACCACCGAATGCACCGCGCCGATACGTGCACAGGCCAACATCGCGACCAGCGCTTCCGGAATCATCGGCATGTAGATCGACACGCGTTCGCCCTTGGCCACGCCGCGCGCCTTCAGCACATTGGCGAAACGACAGACCTCGCCATGCAGCTCGCGATAGGTGATGTGTTTGTGGGCGGACGGGTCATCACCTTCCCAGATGATGGCCACCTGATCGCCACGGGTGGCGAGATGGCGGTCCAGACAATTGTAGGCGACGTTCAAGCGCGCGCCCTCGAACCAGCGAATGGTGGCCGTGTTAAAGTCGCAATTGGAGACCGTGTGCCAGCGCGCATCCCAGCTTACGAACTTGTCGGCCTGCTCGGCCCAGAATTCGTCGGGCGCCTCAATCGAGCGTCGATACATCTCGACATACTGCTGTTCATTGATGTGCGCCGAGGCGGCGATACTGGCCGGGATCGAACGGACTTTGCTCTCGGACATGGATGGCTCTCCTCGTCGATTGAGACCCCGCGCGCGAGGTTCGAGGCGCGGCGCCGACGGTTGCAATCCGCACGCGCGCCACACGCTGCGGGCATCCGCCGGCGCTGGGGAAATAGGGCTCGGAGTTTAACACCGCAGGCGCCTCCCGGCGCCACGCCAAGACCAGAGAAAGGACCATCGTGACCCATTCGGCCAACCACCAAGACCGACTCCTGGTCGCCATCGCGGCCGTTGCCGCCGCCTGTCGCGTGACCCGTCACGTACAGAACCGCCAGCAGCATATCGAGCGCCACAGCAAAGACGACATGAGCCCGGTGACGGTCGCCGATTACGCCGCCCAGGCGGTGATCGCGCGACACCTCGCCGAGGCCTTCGGCAGCCTCACTATGGTTGGCGAGGAAGACGCCGCAACCTTGCGCGAAGCTGACCGCTCGGCACTGCGCGAGGAAGTGGCGGCGGCGGCACGGATCGCCTGGGCCGAGGCCGGCACCATCGACGTGCTCGACGCCATCGATCTCGGCAATCACGACGCCAGTGGCGACAGCTACTGGACGCTCGATCCTATCGATGGCACCAAAGGTTTCCTGCGCGGTGGTCAATACGCGGTCTCACTCGCGCTGATCGAAAAAGGCCAGGTGGTATTGGGCGTGCTCGGCTGTCCGAACTTGTCGGAAAACTACAATCGCGCGTTCGACGACCCGGACCCGCGTGGCTGCCTGTTCTACGCCACCCGTGGCGGCGGCAGCTGGTCGCTACCAGTCGACAAACCGGACTTGTCACCACGCCGTCTGGACGCCAGTCGTGAGGAAGACATCAGCGCTATGCGCATCTGTGAATCGGTAGAAGCAGCGCACTCACGTATCGACGACAGCGGACGCATCGTCGAGTATCTCGCCGCACACGGCACGCCGGCGCGCCTCGACAGCCAGTGCAAATACGCGGTGGTCGCACGTGGCCAGGCCGAGGCCTATCTGCGCCTGCCGACCCGTAGCGATTACATTGAAAAGATCTGGGATCACGCCGCCGGCATGATCATCGCAGAAGAAGCCGGCGCCATCGTCACTGATGTACTCGGTCGGCCGCTAGATTTCTCCAAGGGCAGCGGGCTGAGCGCCAATCGCGGCGTGATCTGCGCATCACGCGCATTTCACGGCCGCATCCGTCAGGCCGTCAGCGCGCTCGGCTTGTTCAACGAGACTTAATCTAACTGTTGGCGACCAGCAACGCCTGGGGCACGTGATCGAGGTGCGATAAGGGAAATGGCTTACCGACGCCATAGCCCTGCGCGTAATCCACACCAACCTCGGCCAGCACGCGCATGATGTCGTCGTTCTCGACGAACTCGGCGATGGTCTTCTTGCCCATCACCTTGCCGACATCGTTGATCGAACGCACCAGCGCCCTGTCAAGCGGGTCGGTATGTACGTCGCGCACGAACATGCCGTCAATCTTGAGATAGTCGACCGGCAGGTTCTTGAGATAAGCGAAGGACGACAGTCCACTGCCGAAGTCGTCGAGCGCAAAGAAGCAACCCAAAGCCTTCAAGGTCGAGATGAAGCGACTGGCCTGGGACAGATTGGAAATCACCGCCGTTTCCGTAATCTCGAAACAAATCTTGCT
>JAYWAC010000027.1:0-19490 GCA_043782755.1 Pseudomonadota bacterium
CGCTGGCGTGCTCCAATCGAGCTTCGATCGTCAATCCGATGAACAGGCTGTCGGCCGCCGCATCGACGAGCCGGGTGACCAGACGTATGCCCGGCGCATCAGCAAAACTGATCAATGCGACGATGTAGGGCAGCGGGCCGACATAACGCCTATCAAAGGCATGGTGGATCTCGGTCCAGCTGTAGAGTTCGCCACGGCCCGTCACTTGACGCCATGCCAGCCACGCGCTTCGGCAATGGGGGCAGAGTGGCATCGGGTACCAGTGGAAGCGCTGGCAGTCGCTGCAAAACGGGAAGCACAGCCGGCCTTGGCTAAGGTGGGTGAAGTGAGTGTCGAACTGCGGGTCGCTGGCCTCCATCAGCGTGCGTCCTTACCGAGCAACAACACGCCGTAATCGGGGATGGACCAACCGCCGACCAGACCGATGTCGGCCTTGGCTACCTGCGCCGCACCGGCCGCACCGCGCAGCTGGCGCACGGCTTCGATGACGTGTTCAACGCCCAGTAGATAACTATGGGACAACAAGCCGCCATGGGTGTTGAGCGGCAGCCCGCCGTGGATACCGATGCCGCGTTCGCGCACGAAGGCCGGCGCCTCACCGCGCGCGCAGAAGCCCAAGTCTTCCAGCTGCATCAACACCGAAATTGTGAAGCAGTCATAGAGTTCAGCGAAGTCGACATCGGCCAGCGTGATACCGGCCTCATGCAAGGCGCGTTGACAGGCTGCCTCAGCACCGGTAACGCGAAAGATCTCCGGCTGTTGGGTGAAGATGTCGTCACCGCTCCAGGGTTCACTGGCAAAGCTCGAAGCCAGCACGCGTACCGGTGGCTGACGCAGATCGCGCGCGCGCTCCAAGCTGGTCATGATGAAGGCGCCGACGCCGTCGCTGACGAGACAGCAGTCCGGCACGCGCAGCGGATCGGCAATCATGCGCGACGCGCGATAGCTGTCCAGCGTCATGGGCGTACGGGCCTGAGAACGGGGATTGAGCAGGGCGTTGTCACGATGGCTGATCGCCACCGCCGCGAGATCGCTATCAAGCATGCCGTACTCGTGCATGTAACGGCGTGCCCATAACGCGAAATAACTCGGTTGAGCGTTGAAGCCATAGGGCTTTTCAAAGGCCATCTTGGCCGGATACATGTCGTGGAAACCGTAAGGTCCGCTGGCGCGGGAACCCCAATCGACTCCGAAGTAGAACAACACCGTGCGCGCTTTGCCGGCGCTGATGGCAAGCTTGGCGAGTTCCGGTGCGCAGGCCACACCCACACCACCGAAAGACACACCGCCATCGAAGCTACGCGTCATGCCGAACTGTGCGCTGATGAATTCACGCGGCACGGTGTTGGGCATGATCACGCCATCGGTGATGACACCATCTATTTCGCTGGGTGAAATGCCGGCGTCATCGAGCGCGAGCTGGACCGCCTCGATGGCGAGATGACGAATGGGCTTGGCCGAGCGCCGCACGGGGGGCGTCTGGCCGATGCCGACGATGGCGATATCCATGGCGTGCTTGATGCGGGTGCGACGCCACCCGCATGCCTGTAGCAAACGGGTGGCAGGCAGTGTTGATTACATGTTGAACACGCAGAGCTTGTTGCCGTCGAGATCGCGGAAATAAGCACCATAGAAGCCATCGCCACGCGGGCCGGGCGCGCCTTCGTCCTTGCCACCGAGGGCGAGGGCCTTGGCATGCAGGGTGTCGACCTGCGCGGTGTCGGTGACGAACAGCGAAGTCATATTGCCGTTACCAGGGGCGGCGGCCTTGCCGTCAAACGGCTTGATCACGCACACCATCGGCGCACCGGGCGCATTGCCCCAGGCAATGAGGCGATCGCTCTGCATGGCGCGCTTGGCGTTGAGCTGCGCCAGCAGTTCGTCGTAGAAATGGGCGGCTTGTTCGATGTTGTTGGTGCCTAAGGTGACGTAGCCGATCATGGGAGTCCTCCAGTGGATGTGGTCGTGACTTGGCTTGGTTGGGCGCGCCGCGCGAGCGCGCCAAGCATGATACGAAGGCCCCGCTCAGGCGTCGAGCGCGTGCGCAAAGGCGGTCATGAAAGCGGCGGGCGCTTCCGCATGGGGCCAGTGTCCGCCGCCGCCGACCGTCTCAAGGTGATAGTGCGGGAACCAGCGCGCGATCAGCGGCAGATGAGAGCCGGTGATGCGATCGGACAATTCGCCGCGTATGAACCAGGTCGGCCCGTCGTAGTGTGCGTGTGCGGCGACCGGCAAGGGGCCGAGGATGTGGGGCATCTCGCACTTTAAGGTGGCGAGATTCAAGCGCCAGCGTGGACGCCCCTGTTCGAACAACAAATTCTGCAGGATAAACAAACGCACCGCCGTTTCTGGAATGGCGTCGACGAGCGCGCGATCAGCATCGGCACGGCGCGTAATGGTGTTTAAGTCCAGTGCCTGCAACGCGGCGATGAGGTCGACGAAGCGGTCAGGATAGGCGACCGGCGCGATATCGACATTGATCAGTCGGCGCAAACCGCGTGCGTCATTGAGCGCGAGCGTCATGGCGGCCTTGCCGCCCATGCTGTGACCGACCAGGGTGAATTCATCCAGCGCCAATGTTTCCAATAGGCGCCGCACGTCGGCCACCATGTCGAGATAAGTCATGGTCTCGGTGTGCGGTGAGCCGCCGTGATTGCGCAGATCAACCAGGTGAAAGCGATATTCGGCGGCGAGCGCACGCGCCACTGTGATCCAGTTGCGCCCCGCGCCGAACAGACCATGCAGAACCACCACTGGCGGACCGTCACCGACCACTTCGACTTTCAAATCGACCGTCGGCAAATCAATACTGTTCAAGACTCACACCTCACGCAGATAGGACGGCACGCGCTCAGGGTTCAGATAACGCTGCGGCCAGAAACCCAGCAGGGCGATGTCTTCGTCGATGCCGTCCATCACCGGGTAGTCGCGAAAACGCGCCGGTCCGACCCAGGCGAACTCGCTGTGCTCGTGATTCAACACCACTTGGCCTGCGCGCCAGCGGCGGTGAAAGAGATGGATCTCATAGATGCCGCCGTAATAGGTGTCGCGGAGCGGACCTAAGTAACGCAACAGCTCGACCTCGTAGTCGAGGCCTATCTCTTCGCCCATTTCACGCAGGGCGGCGGCCTCGGCCGATTCGCCTGCTTCGATTTTACCCGCCGGCAGGCCCCATAATCCTGGCCCGAGGCGTGCATCCTCGGCGCGCTTCAGCAGTAACAGTTCGCCGGCCTCGTTCTGCAGTAGGTTGAGCGCATAGCGCGCGACCGGCGGTTGCGTACTCACGTGCGAACGCCGCGCCTACCAGCCATCTTCTGTAGGTGCGAATTTATTCGCACACTAAAAACCGCAATCGTAGACATCAATCCTCAACTCTACCCGTCGTCGTCGCCCGCCCGTCGGACACCTAGCGGGAGTATACCGACTGCCCTCGCGCTGTCCTCGGGGTCTGTGGTATCGCACGGTTGGGGATCTCCGAATCCCCTCAAGAATGTCGGGTAAAGCCCGCTATAGGCTTCATACAAACCGTGGAGTTCGCCACCGGATGCGCGGGATGCCTCGTTCGCAAATGCCCCGCGACATGCCGTCGGCCCATCTGAAATGAATTTCCGCACGCTATTCACTTGTTTGCTGACCCTCCTGCTGCCGCTGTGGCCACTGTTGGTTGCGGCCGGCGACGCCGCCACGCCGGAACTGGTGATACTCAACTGGGCGGATTACATCGACCCGGACGTGATCGCGGCCTTTGAAAAGAAGCATGCTGCCAAGGTGCATGTGGTCAACTTCGAGGACGACGACAACCGCGATCAGTTGCTGCTCGCGACCAATGGCGCCGGCTACGATATCGTGCTGATCAACGAGACCCATGTGTCGCTTTATCGCGCCCATGGTTGGCTGGCTAAATTGAGCGAAGCCGAAGTGCCGAATCTCAAGCATGTCGATACCACCTGGCTGGATAAAGCGGCCGATGCCAAGGGTTATGCGGTGCCCTATTTCTGGGGCACGCTCGGCATCGCCTATCGCCGCGATCTGGTGAAGAAGCCGGCGCAGCACTGGTCCGATCTATTGCAACCGCCCGCCGAGCTGCGTGGCCACGTCGCCATGCTGAGTTCGCAGAGCGAGATCCTTGGCATCGCACTCAAGGCCGCTGGCCATTCGATCAATAGCATCCTCCACAGCGAAATTGACGAGGCCATGCAACTGTTGCTGGCGCAGAAACCCTATGTGCGTGCCTATCAGCAATCGCTATTGAGCGACAAATCAGAGCTCGTCACCGGCGACGTCAGCATGCGCATGATGTTCAACGGCGATGCGCTGGCCTTGCGCAAGTTCAATCCGAATATCGAGTACCTGGTACCGCCGGAAGGCACCGCTTTGTGGGTCGATTACATGACGGTGATGGCAGATGCACCCAACCCCAAGCTGGCTTACGCCTTTCTCGATTTCCTGAACGAACCGCAGATGGCCGCCAAGAACGCGGCCTTCGTCAATTACGCAACGCCCAATCAAACGGCTGCCAAGCTCTTGCCGGCGGACTATCGCGAAAATCGCAGCATCTATCCCGATGCCAAGACCCTGGCCAATTCGGAATTGTTCGTGCCGTTGCCGCCGCGTGGGCTCAGCTACCGCAACACCCAGTTCTCACACCTGCTACCCAATTGAAACATCGGCGCACGCCGCCATGAAACTGCACGCCAAGATTCCAGCGCTGGTCCTGCCGCTGGTGGTGGCGCCTTTGCTGGTGTTGGGTGCGTTCGCCTATACAAAAATCCACGACAGCATGCGTCAACGGGTCGAGGCCGACGCTACCCGCGCGCTGCGCACCGTGAGCAGTCACCTGGCGCAGGAAGTGGCGGCGGCACGCGGCAACCTGCAGCTCTTCATGAGCAATATCGTGGTTGCCAAGTATGCGACCACCAGCGACGAGAACGAACGCTACTCGCTGTTGCAGAAGCCGCTGCTCGAAGTATTCAAGGCTTGTCAGAACGCTTTCCCCAGTTATTTCGAGATCCGCTTTCTGTTGCCCGACGGCTACGAGGACGCGCGCCAGAACCGCGCCAATCTGGCTAACGCCAGCGATGAGGAAGGCCACAGCCCCTGGTTCCAACGCCTGGTTGCCAGCCAGGACCGCGACTACGCGACCGTGTATGTCCATCCCGACACCCACCAGCCGGCCTTATTCGTAGGGGCCGCAGTCAGACGTCGCGATCCGACCGTCGATACCGACGCTGGCGCGCCGCTACTGCGTGGCTATCTCGGTATCACGGTCGACCTCGAAGAATTTGCCCACGCCATCGCCGATGCACGCATCGGTGAAGCGGGCTATCTGTTCGCTACCGACAAGGACGGCCAGGTGTTGTTCGGCCACGCCGGGCTGACATTGCCGTCCGACTTCATGACAGTGGTGAATCGCGCCGTGAGCGCGAACCAAGCCGAGATTTCCATCATGCTGGGTGGCGCCCCCACCGGTCTGCTCCTGCGTCGTCTGAACGATAACCTCTTGCTGTTCGCCGCCCACCCCGATTCTGAAATGCAAAGTCTCACCGTGCAGTCGGGACTGGTGGTGCTGGTCGGCGTGTTGCTGGTGGTGGTCGTCACGGGCGGTGGTCTGGTCACGGTGCTGTCGCGCCATATTGTGCGGCCGGTGGAACGACTCGGCGCAATGGCCGCTGAAATCGGCACCGGCAACTGGGAGGTCAAGAGCGGCATCGAGAGCGATGACGAAATCGGCGATCTGGCGCGCTCGGTCGAAGACATGGCGCGTAATCTCAAGGAAGCCGACGATCGCGTGCGCTTCCTCGCCTATCACGACAACCTGACCGGCCTACCCAATCGCGTGATGTTTCGCGAGTATCTGACCCGCGCGCTGTCGCAAGCCGAACGTGCTGAGCGCAAGCTCGGTATCCTGTTTCTCGATATTGACGGTTTCAAGCGTATCAACGACACCCTGGGTCATCAGACGGGCGATCTATTGCTGAAAGAAGTAGCGCGACGCCTGTCATCGCGTCTGCGCGAAGAAGACATGGTCGTCCACGGCGACGACAGCACTCGACCTGAGGGCCTGCTTGCACGTCTCGGTGGCGACGAGTTCATCGTGTTGCTGACCGCTATCCACGATTTGCACGGCCCAGGTGCGGTGGCGCGGCGCTTCATCAAGGCGCTCGGCGAAACCATCACGCTCAACGGTCAGGACTGTCACATCGGCGCCAGCATCGGCATCGCTATCTATCCCGACGATGGCAGTGACGCTGGCGAGTTGATCAAGCACGCCGACATCGCGATGTATCACGCCAAGAGTCTGGGCAAGAACGCCTATCAGTATTTCCAGTCGTCGATGAATGCCGCTGTGCTGGAGCGCGCCGCGCTCGAGGCCAAGCTACGCAAGGCCATCAATGAGCATCAGTTGTCGCTGCACTACCAGCCGCAGATCGATCCGCTGACCCGCCAAGTGGTGGGATTGGAAGCTCTGCTGCGCTGGACCGATCCCGACACCGGCCCGATCTCGCCCGGCGCTTTCATTCCACTCGCCGAAGAAACCGGTCTCATTCTGCCTATCGGCGCATGGGTGATCGACGAGGCCTGCCGTCAGGCCCGGCTTTGGGACACGCGCGGGCTGCCGTCAGTGCCTATTTCCGTCAACGTTTCGGGCGTGCAGTTCGAGCGGGAGGACGTCGCCGAGATCGTGCGGCTGGCCGTGACTCGCCATCAGTTGCCGCCCGGTCGGCTGGAAATTGAAATCACCGAATCGGCCATCATGCGTCACCCTGAGCGCGCGGTGGCTGCGCTCAAGACCCTGCGCGAGTCTGGCGTCGGTGTCGCGCTCGACGACTTTGGCACCGGTTATTCCTCACTCAGTTATCTGCGCCGCTTTCCCATCGACACGCTGAAGATCGATCGCAGCTTCATCATGGAAATCGATCAGAACGAGGAAGACGCGGAAATCGTCGCAGCCATCGTCGCGATGGCCCATACCCTGGGGCTGCGGGTGGTCGTCGAAGGCGTGGAGAGCGAGGCACAACTGCAAGTTATCGTCGCCAAGCACTGCGATGTGGTGCAAGGCTATGTCTTCAGTCGGCCGCTGCCGGCCCACGAGATTCCCGCCTTGTTGAGCGCCCCGCTCAAGCGTAGCGCCTGAGGTCTCGTTAGACGCTGCGTGCCACCTCGACCCGTGCATCAAAGGCGTTGCTGCCAAAGGCGAGATCCGATAGCCCATCGGGTGTCAGTGCGTTGGCCGATGAGCCGTTCAAGGTTGAGGATGGCCACCAGTTGAAAGGCATGGAGACCACTCCTGCGGCAGTGTCGTTCGACACCCGCGCTACCGCTTCCACCGCACCCAGCCCGTTGAACATGCGCACACGATCGCCGCTGGCGATGGCGCGCGCGGCGGCGTCACGCGGATTCAATTGAATTTCGGGCCGGTGTTTGCGCGTGCCGGCGTGAGGCAGATTGACGTAACCGGAATTGAGAAAATGCGCGGTCTTGGCCGACACCAGGCGCAGGGGTAGGGCACCATCGGCCGACGACATATCGGCAATCGGCACATAGTTCGGCAGCGGGTCGTGACCCGCCGCCGCGAGCGTCGCTGAATAGAACTCACACTTGCCACTGGCGGTGGTGAAGCCGCCGTGCGCGCGCGGTCGCCACGCGTCGGGAAGACTGAGCTTGGCCCAACCGTGTTGCATAAGACTTTCGAAACTGATGCCTTTGAGATAGGCGTGATTCGTATCGAGCAACTGACGTATGCGTTGTTCGTCACTTGCGTGCAGATAGTCTTCCATGAAACCCAGCGCGCGCGACAGACGCCGGAACAACTCGCTGTTGGCGACCGCCTCACCGAGCGGCGCGATGGCGGGCGGATTCAAGGCCAGATAGGTCTGGCCCCAGGAACCCATCAACTCCCATTGTTCGAATTGTGTGGTGGCGGGCAACACGATGTCGGCATAACGCGCGGTGTCGGTCATGAACTGTTCGTGCACGACGGTGAACAAGTCTTCGCGCTTGAGACCTTCGATGATGAGATTCTGATTGGGCAAGGTCACGACCGGATTGAGGTTATAGACCAGCATCCAGGTGATGGGTGGCGCCAGGGTGGTGTCGGTCAAGACACGCCCGAGCTGGGCGAGATGCAGGCTGCGCGCCGGCTTAGGCAAGGAGGCCGGCGCAAGCACCGCGCTGTAGTCGAGCGCTGTATAGAAAAGATCGCCGGTGAAATGACAGATGCCGCCGCCGAGTTCACGCCACGCGCCGGTCAGTGCCGGCAGGCAGGCCACCGCGCGAAAGCCGAGACTGCCGTTTGAATAACGCTCCATACCGACCATGAGCCGCAGCGCTGCCGGGCGGGTGGTGGCATAGAGGCGCGCGAGTTTCTCGATATCGGCGACGGCGAGTCCGGTGATCTCCGCAACGCGCGCTGGCGGATAGTCCTTGACCCGCTCACACAAGGCATCGAAGCCGATGGTGTAGTTCGCGATGTAATCGGCATCGTGCAACTCGTCGCGAATGATGACGTGTATCATGCCGAGCGCAAGGGCGGCATCGGTGGCGGGTGTGAGTTGCACATGCCAGTCAGCATGGGCGGCGGTCGGCGTGCGTATCGGATCGATCACCACCACCTGCGCGCCGCGCTTACGCGCCTGTGCGATCGCGCCGCTCCACAGATGCACATTGGTCGCGACGGTATTGGTGCCCCAGATCAGGATCAGGCGGCTGTGTTCCAGATCTTCCGGCAACAAGGCCGGCCCGGCACCGATGGTCGAAGCAACCGCATCGTAGGCGACATTGCCGCAGATCTGGCGGTCGACCTCGCTCGCCCCGAGACGCGCGAAGAACTGATCACCGGCATAACGCTGCAATACGCCGATAGTACCGGCGAAATTACAGGGCATGGCAGTGAGCGGGCCGTGCTTGGCGATGCCGTCGTGCAAGTGTGTGACGATAGTCGTGAGCGCCTCGTCCCAGCTTATGCGAGTGAATTCGCCGCTGCCCTTGACGCCGCTGCGACGTAGCGGATACAGAATGCGTTGCGGACTGTAGACCCGCTCGGTAAAGCGCTTGAGCTTGGCGCATAACGCGCCCTGGGTGTAGGGATGATCGGCTGTGCCCGCGAGGTGTACCGCCCGGCCATCGTCATCGACCGTGACCTGCCACGCGCAGGTATCGGGACAATCGTGGGGGCAGGCACCGTGGACTCGTTTCATGATCATGGCATCACATTCCTTCGTCAAAACTTCGGCTCTTCCCACCACGGAAAGAAATCCGGCAGGTCGCGGCTGACTTTGCCCGGGAAGTTAGGCGGACGCTTTTCCAGAAACGAACTCACGCCTTCTTTCGCATCGGCGGTCTGGCCAAGGGCGTAGATGCCGCGCGAGTCGATGCGGTGGGCCGCCATCGGATGATCCTCGCTCAACATCCGCCACATCATGTGACGGATGAGAGTGACCGAGATGGCCGAAGTGTTCTCGACGATTTCGCTGGCGATGGCACGGGCACGGGGCAGAAGATCTTCGGGCGCCAGCACTTCCTTCACCAAGCGACCCTGCAAGGCTTCGGCGGCCGGGAATACGCGCCCAGAGTAGGACCACTCCAAGGCCTGCGACACGCCGACGATGCGCGGCAGGAACCAGCTGGAAGCCGCTTCCGGCACGATGCCGCGGCGCGCGAATACGAAACCGAAACGCGCGTCGGTAGAAGCGAGGCGGATATCCATCGGCAAGGTCATGGTCACGCCGACACCGACCGCCGCGCCATTGATGGCGGCGATCACCGGCTTGCGCGCTTCGTAGATACGCAAGGTCAACAGGCCACCGCCGTCGCGATGGGTTGCGGCCGAGCGTTCGCCGGCGTGATTGAAGCTGCCCGCACCGGCCGACAGATCCGCCCCAGCGCAGAAGCCACGGCCCGCTCCCGTGACGATGATCACCCGCACGTCGTCATCGCCATCGGCGCGCTCAAAGGCGTCGAGCAGTTCGCGCAACATGGTGTGGGTGAAGGCGTTGAGCTTGTCGGGTCGGTTGAGTGTCAGGGTCAGGATGCCGTTGTCGACGCTATAGAGGATTTGTTCGTAGTGCATGGCGCAGAGGGTTCCGGGTCGCGGTGAGCGAGAGTTGATTTGAATGTGCGAATGAATTCGCACATTCATCCCAGAGCACAAAACCAAGGTCCGCAAAAATCAGACCTGCGTTTTATGGCCAAACTCAGGACACAAAACGCCCGAGCATCAAATCCTCGACCGTGGTGGTCACCAACACGTTCAAATCCTTGTCGAGGACATCGAACAGGCGACCATCATCGGACTGCATGCTGAACAGCACCACCGTGCCCTGCGCGCCGCCGTATTCCATATGCAGGTCACCACCGTTATTGCGCGCGAAGTGACCGGCCTGACGCACCTTGTGCACGGTTTCGGTAGCGGTGGTCTCGACCACGTGATGTTCGCCTTCCAGCACCAGGGTGGTGGTGGCGCCGATGTGGCGGTGATAGTGGCAATAGGCTTCGGGCTCCCATTTCACCAGAAAATCGACGCGGCCTTCGGCGACGTTGCCGCCGAGCACGGCGATCCAGTAGTCGATGGGGTAATCGAAGTTCGGGCCACCGAGCAGATGGTGCCAGGTGATTTCATCGGTCTTGAAGCCGGACAGCGTCGAAGTCGGGACAGCTTGCAGTTTGGCCATGATGGCGATCTCCGTGATAGGTGCCCGGATTGTAAGGGGCGGTGGGGAGCGGCGCGACGATCGAAAGATCACCTGCCCAGCCATCGCCCGGCGCGGCTTGCATGCCCATCCGACACTTCAGCTTGGCGTGGCGACATACGACCTGTGGCAGATTCACGTCGGACCATCGCCGCACTGCGGATGCAGCGCACAGTTTCACCCTCTGCCGCCACCGATACTCCCTCTCGAAATCGCACCCTTAGCCGCGCAGACGGTTCGCGGTGTGAGATGACGCGGTCCTTCGAATGCATATCGACAGACCGCGATTGGCACCATCTGGAGGTAAGCATGAGTACAGTCCTGATCGATTTCCGCTCGATTTCCTGGGGCGGCCCCAATGAAGACGACAACACTAACGTCTGGCAACTGGAAGACAGCAGCTCTGATCCTGGCAGCCAAGTATTGGAGAACCTCGGCAGTGTCGGCGACCCTGTCGTCAATTTTCCCGCACCCGCCACCCAGGGCCCCAATAACGAATTGCTATTCGCATTCTGGAATGCGACCAATGGCAGCACGGCGCTGCCGGGTTTCCCCTCCGCCGATCCGCAACGCAAGCTCAATATTCCCAAGCAAGCCGATGGCACCATCGTGCAGGCCACCGCTTGGTACGCGCCGCCCCCCGGTGACGGTCCAGGCGGCAAGCCTGGCCTGCGCGCGCGCACCTTCGATATCGATCTGAATGGCTTCCGTAAGGAAACCCCGATTCAGTCGGCCAACCCGGCGGCGGCCTGGGCGGGACCCAATAATCACAGCGTTTTCACCGATAGCGCTGCGGTGAGCGCGACGGCCAAGGATCAGTTGCTCTATCCGGCGCCACTGAACTCTCAGCCACCCGGCGAGCCGCGCAAGGAATTCAAGCATTGGCAGGCGATCGTCGGTGCCTTGACGATAGGCCCAGCCAAGGTGGCGGGCTGTGCCAAGACCAAGAGCGCGTTGGCCTTGGCCTTTTACGGTCACGCTGACAAGCAGCGTTTAATCGACAAGTCCATCAGCGGGATGCTATTTGATTTCTGGGCGGAGTTCTGGGGCAAGCGTGGTGCCGAGGGCGAAGGACCTTTCGGACCAAATGGTCCGGGCGATCCCTGGGGGCCGTTCGTCGCGCGACTCATGGCGACCTTGCCGCAGGATCAGTTGAAGTCGCGCCTTGAAGGCGAGATCGCCAATCTGCAAGCGCTGGTCAAACGCATGGACAAGAAGCAGCACTGAGGCGTGAGGGTCGCCCGCTCGCTGTCGGTGCGACCATTCGCACATTGGACAGTGAGCGGGGTCGACCTTGTATGATTGCTGGTGTGTGTTTGAATGTGCGAATAGTCGCACCGACAACGATGTTCCTGACGCGCTGACTGTTCGTCGACGCTGCAAAGTCGCCGTCACGCGGCTGCTATCACGACGAGAATCCGACAAGTTCATGCCTCAGGATCTACCGTCCTCTGCGTACCCACCGCGTCGTGGCAGCGGCGTAGTGTTGTTCGTTCTCTGTTTCTTGAGCTATGTCTATTTCTATCAAGGCGGCGGCTGGAATCAGAACAGTCGCTTCGATCTGACGCGCGCGATCGTCGAACTACACAGCTTCGCCATCGATGCCTATGCCGATAACACCGGTGACATCGCGGCGCGCGCAGGCCATATCTACTGTGACAAAGCGCCGGGTCAGGCGTGGCTCGCGGCACCGGTGTATGCCTTGTTCATGCGAGGCATCGACAAGCCCTCGCCGGCGCAGTTGAACAACGCCGCCTATGTCATCACCGTGGTGACGGCCGCGCTGCCAGGCGCGTTGGCGGTATGGGTGTTGTTCGCGCTGTTGTTGTCGTGGGGCGCGCGTGGTCCGTGGGCACTGGCGAGTGCGCTCGGTTATGGACTGGCAAGCTTGGCCTGGCCTTATTCGACGATGTTATTCGGCCATCAACTGGTGGCCGCCTTGCTGCTGTTCGCCTTCGCGCTGTTGCTGCGTGAAAGTGGCAAGTCACTGCGCGCCACGCTGCTCGCGGGTTTATGTCTCGGTCTCGCCTGTAGCGTCGAGTATCAAGCGGTACTCGGTGCGCTGGCGATAGGGATGCTCGCATGGCGACACCGCTTACGTGGCAGCGTGGCGTTGGCCGTGGGCGCCACGCCGCCCTTGCTGCTGTTGGCCGTCTATCACTGGCAGGCCTTTGGCACGCCGTGGACGCTGGCCTACGAGTATTCGACGATGCCGTTCCGCCACCAGGGTTTCTTCATGGGCCTCGGTATTCCGAATCTTGCGGCGCTGCGCGAATTGACGATTGGCTCCTATCGTGGCCTGTTCTATTCGGCGCCGTGGTTGCTGCTCGCCGTGCCGGGATGGTTGGTGTGGCTGCGCAGCAGACGTGCAGCTGGTGCCCTCAGTGCGGCAGCGCTGGTGATGCTCTATTTCTGGATGAATGCCTCGCTGGTCGATTGGCAAGGCGGCTGGACTTACGGCCCGCGCTTTCTGGTGCCGACCTTGCCCTTCTTAGCGCTGCTGGTGGGCGGGCTCGGCGCCATGCGTTGGCGCAGTGTATTTCTGGCGCGTGTGATGGGCACGGTGATGGGGCTGGCCTTATTACTGTCTTTCGGCGCGACCTTGATCGCCACGGCGGTCAACCCGCAGACACCGCTAGGTATCAGGCGTCCCTTCACCGACTACCTGGTGCCACAATGGCAGGCCGATAGCATTTCCCTCGCTAAGCAAGGCATCCACATGAAATGGCCGCAAGCCGAAGCGCCGCCCGCGAGTTGGAATGTGGGCCAGCGTCTTGGCTTGAACGGGCGTGCATCGCTGGCGCCCTTGCTGGCCTTGCAGTGGATACTGGGCGGATGTTTGTTTGTGCGCATGGCGCGTTGCGTCACATCGCGCCAGTGAAAGACCTGGGCTGACACGCGCGTGGACACTCAATGCCCCGTCATTTATGCGCCCTTCACGGCGCAGAGCACCACGGCGGAATAGGCGATGACCACGCCGTCAGTTTCACGCCGTGCATGCATGCCCAGGCGATCGTCTTCGACGCCGGCTTCGATGGAAGCCAGCAGTGCGGCGCGGTCGTTATCGGCGGGAAAGGACGCGGCCACTAGATCGGCGGCGCGATAAGGTACGCGAAACAGGGTCTCGTGGAGCGTGCCCACACCGTCCCGAGCAAACAGGGCGCGCAATTGCGCGAGCTGGCGGAATTCGACGGTGGACGGATCGCGCCAGCGTTCCATCGCGTTGAACGCAGTGGCCTTAGCGGGATCAGTCGAGGCGATGCCATCGCACACCATGAGCCGCGCGCCGGGCGCGGCGACGCGCAGCATCTCGGCGAAGGCCGTCTCGATATCTTCGAGGTGATGAAAGGCAAAGCGGTTGGTGACGATGTCGAAGTGCGCATCGGCGAAGGGCAGGGCGTAGGCACTGCTGGTCTGCCAGGCGACGTTGCGCAAGCCCTTGCTTGCCTGCAGCGCACGTGCCTGTTCGAGCATGGCGGGTGTGGCATCGACACCGATAGCTGCGGCGACCAAGGGTGCAAAGGCTGCTACCACTGAGCCTGGCCCACAGGCGACATCGAGCAGGCGATCGCTCAGCTGCGGGTGCGCCGCGTCGATCATGAGCTTGTGGATAGCGTCGTTGTGTAACTCCGGCCCGGCGGCGAACACCGCTGCCTGGCGTGTGAATTGGTCGCGGATGGCGGCGTCGTGGGCGGTCGAGTGAGTCATCGTGTAGGCCTTGGCTGGACGCTTCGATTGTAGGTGCGACCATTCGCACATTCATGCCAGGGTAGGGCGCGATGGCGCGCCATTCAATGTGCGAATGGTCGCACCTACGGGGGCTTAGTTTACCCGTCGTAAAAACGGCACCAGCATCTCCTCGCCCGGTTGCCGACCGCGACAGCGGGCGGATGATCCGTCCTGCCGGATCTACTAACATGCCGCCAAACGCGAATATCCCCTGCACTTCTTTGAGAGGACACCCTCATGACCGATGCCGTTATCGTTTCCACCGCGCGCACCCCGCTGTGCAAGAGCTGGCGTGGCGCTTTCAACATGACCCATGGCGCGACTCTGGGCGGCCACGTCGCCAAGGTCGCGCTGGAACGCGCCGGTGTGGAGCCGGGTGAAGTCGAAGACGTGATCATGGGTTGCGCCAATCCCGAAGGCGCGACCGGCTGGAACATCGCGCGCCAGGTCGCGCTGCGCGCCGGCATGCCGGTCAGCGTGTCGGGCATGACCGTCAACCGTTTCTGCTCGTCGGGTCTGCAGACCGTGGCGCTCGCCGCGCAGCGCGTGATGACCGGTGAAGGCGATATCTTCGTCGCCGGCGGCGTGGAATCGATTTCCTGCGTGCAGAACGAAATGAACCAGCACATGTTCGTTGAGAACTGGCTGCAGGAGCACAAGCCGGCTATCTACATGCCGATGCTGCAGACCGCCGAGAACGTCGCCAAGCGCTACAAGATTTCGCGCGAAGCGCAGGACCGTTACGGTGTGCGGAGCCAGAATCGCGCCTTTGCCGCGCGCGAAGCCGGCAAGTTCAACGATGAAATCGTGCCGATCACCGTGACCATGAAAATGGTCGACAAAAACACCGGCGCCGAAACTTTCCGCGACACGACCGCGAGTCAGGACGAAGGCATTCGCGGCGACACCACCTATGAAGGCGTGTCGCAGATCCGGCCGGCGGTGGAAGGCGGCGTGATCGCGGCCGGCAATGCCAGCCAGTTCTCCGACGGCGCTTCGGTGCAGGTCATCATGAGTGACGCCCAGGCCGCCAAGCGCGGTCTGAATCCGCTCGGCGTGTTCCGCGGTTTCGCGGTTGCTGGTTGCGAGCCCGACGAGATGGGTATCGGACCGGTCTATGCGATTCCGAAGCTGCTCAAGCGCACCGGTCTCAAGGTCGACGACATCGGTCTGTGGGAATTGAACGAAGCCTTCGCCGTGCAGGTGTTGTACTGCCGTGACAAGCTCGGCATTGCGGACGATCGCTTGAACGTCAACGGCGGGGCGATCGCGGTCGGCCATCCTTTCGGCATGACCGGCAGCCGCCTGATCGGCCACGCCTTGATCGAAGGCAAGCGGCGCGGCGTCAAACACGTGGTGGTGACCATGTGCATCGGCGGCGGCATGGGCGCGGCGGGGCTGTTTGAAGTCTGCTGAGTCTTAAGTAGGCGCCGGCGGCTGCGTGCCGCTGGCGTCTGTTCTCCCTTACCTCCTCATCTTTCCTGGTAGGTGCGAATTCATTCGCACCTTCGTTCTACGACTCGGTCTGCTGGGCGCGCCGTTTAATGTGCGAATGAATTCGCACCTACAATGACGCAGTCGGATTCTTCAACGCGCAGGTATATCAACATGAACACCGCTATCGTAATGGGCGTCGGTCCCTTGGCCGGCATGGGTGCGCAACTCGCTTTACGTTTCGCAGGGCTGGGCTTGGAGGTCTTCGTCGCCGGACGCGATCAGGCCAAGCTCGACGCCGTGGTCGACGCGGTGCGGGTCGCGGGCGGACAGGCGCGTGCAGTGATTGCCGATGCGACTTCCGAAGCCGCCGTCGTTGCCTTATTTACCCAGGTCGCAGCTGCCGGTCGCATCGATTGCGCGATCTACAACGCCGGCAACAACACACCCGGCCGCATCGTTGACATGAGCGCCGAGTATTTCGAGAACGCCTGGCGCATCTGTTGCTACGGCGGCTTTCTGTTCGGCCGCGAAGCCGTGCGTCACATGCAACCTCATGGGCAGGGCACCCTGTTATTCACCGGCGCCAGCGCGTCGATGCGTGGACGGCCCAACTTCGGCGCGTTTGCGGCGGGCAAGGCGGGTTTGCGTGCCTTGGCGCAAGCGCTCGCCAAGGAGGCGGGACCGCAGGGCATACATGTGGGCCACGTCGTCATCGACGGTGCCATCAACGGCGAGAAGATCCGCACGCGCATGCCTGATTACGCCGCCAAGCTCGGCGACGACGGCATGATTGCCATCAGCGCGCTGGTCGATGCCTATGAATTTCTCTATCGCCAGCCACGCACTGGCTGGAGCTTCGAGCTCGACGTTCGAACCGCGCAGGAATCGTGGTAGGCTCGCCGGCACAGTCTTTCCACGGGGAGTATCCGCATGAATTACAAACATCTGCTCGTGCTCTTGAGTATGAGTCTGCCGCTCGGCGCATGTTTCGATAACGATCATCCGCCGGCCGGTGCGGGAGGCCTTGCGGCCGAAGTGAAGGCACCGATGGACAAGGCCGCCAGCGTCAATCAGATGGTCGAAGACCAGGACGCCGCGCAGCGGAAGTCGATGGACGAACAAGGCAAGTAGTTCTGCGCGCCGCAGCCTGCCGCCGGCTGTAGTTCGCCTGCAATTGCATCGCGCGTGCGTGCGCGCGATGCCGGCGGCTTTCTGACAACATCCACTAGAGGAGAACAGCCATGGCACTGCCGCAGCAGATCAAACCACTCAATTCCGAACTCATGGATACCCTGGTGCAAGCCAGTAAGACGGAATGGATGCCGCAACCCTTCGACCCGCAACGCTCGTTCGTCAAGATTCTGTGGACCGGCGCCGAAACCGGCGGCTGGGCGGTGCTGCTGAAATGGAAGAAGGGCTTCGTCGCGCCTCAACACAAGCACCTGTCCGCCTCCCACACCTTCATCCTGAGCGGCAAGCTTCAGGTGCGCGACGGCGTGTTGAATGCCGGCGATTACGTCTATGAGCCTAACGGCATGTTGCATGGTGCGACCACCGCGCTGGAAGACACCGAGTATCTGTTCATCAGCAACGGCGCGGTGTTGTTCTTTGATGAAGACAAGGGCTTCACGTCCTATCTGAGCTGGGAAGAATTGCGTCGCATGGAAGACGCCTACAAAGCCCAGGGCAAGGCGAAGGCCAAGGCACCCGTCAAAGCGAAAGCCAAGCCCAAGCAACGCGCCACGGCTTGATGCCTCGCGCGGAGTGGCGCGAGCGCGGATGAAGCTCTACTGGTTCCAGGTCGCGCCCAATCCGACCAAGGTGCGTTTGTATATTGCCGAGAAGATCGCCGGCGGTGCCGCCATCGAAGTCGAAGGGGTGGTGGTAAAACTGTCCAAGGGCGAGCAACGTTCGCCCGCGCATCGTGCGCGCAATCCATTTGAAAGCCTGCCGGTGCTGGAACTCGACGATGGCTCGACCATCGTCGAGTCGCTAGCCATTATCGATTATCTCGAAGACATGGTTCCGCTGCCGCCGATGTGGGGTCTGGAGCCACGTGAACGCGCGCGGGCGCGGGAAATGGAACGCGTCGTCGAGCAGCGTTTGCTGAATCCCTTGATAGCTTATGTGCATGCGACCAACTCACCGACGGGTCAGCCGCCCAATGCCCAGGTCGCGCAATGGGCGGCATCGGCATGGCCGGCGGCCCTGTGGTATCTCGACCAGCGGTTAGCCGATGGCCGCGCCTACCTGCTGGGTGAGACGGTAAGCGTCGCCGACTGCACGCTGGCGGCTGCGCTGCAATTCGCGCGCTTTGCTAAGGTGCCGCTGCTCGAAGGCTTGGATGCCCTCGCGCACTGGGACGCGGTCTATCGCGAACGCCCGGTCGCACGTCTGGTGTTGTCGCTCTAGCGCGCGTGATAGCCGCTTACACGCTGTACGGCGTCGAGGCTTCTTACTACGCGGCCAAGATCCGCGCCTGCCTTGCCTATAAGCGCATTCCCTTCGTCGAGCAGCAAGCCTCGCGTCGCGTGTATGCCGAACAGATCCTGCCACGGGTCGGGTGGGCGGTGGTGCCGGTGCTGGTGACGCCTGCGGACGAGACCGTGCAGGACACCTCGGACATGTGTGATCTCATCGAAGCGCGCCATCCGCAGCCGACGGTGCTACCCCATGACGGACAGGCGCGGGTGTTGTCCTATCTGCTCGAATTTCTCGGCGACGAGTGGATCAAGTTGCCAGCCATGTATTACCGCTGGCGCTACAACTACGATTTCGCCATAGCCGAGTTCGGCTACAACAACGACCCCGATTATTCACGTGCAGAGCAACTGCGTCTCGGTGCCAAGATCGCGCGCCAGTTTCAAGCTTGGCTGCCCGCGCTGGGCGTGTTGCCCGCCAGCTATGCGACGGTCGAGCAGGACTATCTCGCGTTGCTCGATGTGCTGGACGTGCATTTCGCCGCACATCTCTATCTGCTCGGCAGCGCGCCGACGCTCGGCGATTTTGCTTTTTTTGGTCCGCTCTACGCCCATCTATTGCGCGACCCGGCCTCGGGTCTGGTGATGCGTGCCCATGCGCCACGCGTGGTGGCGTGGATAGAAAGACTGCGAGCGGGCGCGCCCGATGCCACGCCGCTCGCTGATCCCGTGCCACTGTCCGCCACTCTATATCCGGTGTTGCAGCTGTTGTGCCGCGACTTCGTGCCGATGCTGGTGGCGGAGATCGCGGGCGTACAGCGTTGGCTGCATGAGCATCCGGGTGATGACGAATTACCACGGCATTGTGGCAGCCAGCAGCTCGTGCTCGGGCGCGCTACGGCCCTCGAAGTGGAGGTGCCCCGTGCGCTCTTCACTTATAACCAGTGGATGCTGCAACGGTTACAGGATGCCTGGGCTGCGACCCCGACTGATCAGCGTGGCGCATTGCGCGGCTTGTTCGCGAACATCGGCGCCGAGGCGGTGCTCGATATCCCCATCGCCTTGCGCGTAGAACGGCGCAATTTCCGCCTTAAGCGCGCACGCTGACGCGCACTGTCAATTTCGCGGCGCGCGCTATGGCCTGGCCCATGGCGAGCCCATACCTTTCTCGCCATCCGTTTCCTGATCGAGATCGCGCGCCGCGCGCAACGCATCC
>JAYWAC010000028.1:0-7400 GCA_043782755.1 Pseudomonadota bacterium
GGCTAACCCGAAAGGCCATACACGACGCAGGTAGAGCACTACCTCAGATAATCTCCGCCCACTCCAGCTTTGTATAAATCGTGGGGATCTCTCAGAGTCAGACTTTAGTCTGACATTCAAAGCCATTCTCCTCACTCCCAGCTCATCGTCTCCAGATAATCGCGCAGCTGTCCGGCGGTTTTGAACTTGCACAGGATCAGCGAGCGCTTGAGTCCGCAGCAGATGGCCTTGATCTCGGCGCGGTGATGGGCGTAGCGGCGCGCGCCGCCCAGCACGTCGTAGAACATGCGCACCAGATCACAGACGTCGCCCTGGATGTTTTCGTGCTTGGGCGCGCCCCACGGATAGAGGTCGATGAGCTTGATCTGATAGCCGAGGCCATGGCGTCGCACGATGACGTTCTCGGTGTGCAGGTCGCCATGGTATTCGCGCGCCATGTGGATATCGGCGATGCCGGTAGCCAATGCATGCAGCAGATGTAGTGCTTCAAAGGCTTGCAAGGCATGACCCGCCTGGCGGCGCAGCCAATGTTCAAGCAATTCGCCCTCGACGAATTCCGACACCAACACCGTCACCCGCTGACCGGCGAACGCCATCACGTCCTGGGTGTAGTACTGGATGAGGATGGCGCAGTGGCGCAGCTTGTGCAGCTTCAAGGCATAACGTCGCGCGGCCGTGTTGCGGCGGTTGCGCTGGGGGAAGAACAGCTTGGCGGCCCGTTCGATGCCGGTCCGGACTTCGACGATCTTATAGACCTCGCCTTCCCAGCCGCGTCCCAGCAGGGACACCACGCGGTACTTGCCGGCGATTACATAACCGGGCTCGAAGTCGAAGCTATCGATGCGTTGTGCACCGGCCATGGCAGTGTCATTCCCTCACGGATGGGTCGGCATTGTAGGCAGGGCTGAATGTCGCCGCGAAGTGTTTCTTGCGCGGTAGAGGACAATCTTTCTGTGGGTCCGACTTCAGTCGGACATTCAAGGCAGCCTTGGGGGAGGCTCTGGAACAAATGTCCGACTGAAGTCGGGCCCACAGGGAAAGGAAAGAGAAGAGCGGGCAGCGAGCGCGGGAAATTCAGCGCGGTGCCTGCCAGATCTGCTCTAGCCACGCCGTCGCCTCTTGCAAGGCGCCGCGATAGCCGTTCACATCGTAATGGCCATTGACGGTCGCGGTCGTCAGCGTGATCGGTCGACCCGCCGCCGCGAGTGCCGCGACCCGCTCCTGCAAAGGCGCAAGCGGGAACAATTCATCAGCCGCGCTGTGAAAGGCGTGTACCGGCAGCGGACAGAGCAGTGCGTGACTGGGATAGCCCGCTATCGGTAGCGCCGCCGAGAAACGCTCGGAGTAGTGTTCGATGAAATGCCAGGTACCGATAGCGCCCATGCTGTAACCACCGATCACCACGCGTGCCGCTTCGACACCATAGGCGGCCATCGCGCCATCCAACATCTGCATGACGAAGGCTTCGTTTTCTTCGCTATGCCATTGGCCGTGGATGGCCTCCGGCGCGAGACAGATCGGTGCCAGGCTGCGCAGTGCGGGTTCGAACAGATACTCGAGCAGCGGTCGGCCGTAGTAGCGCGTCGGCGTGCCGGCGTAGTGAAGAATCAAGATCAACGGTCGGCGGCCGTCGCTGGGTGCGGTGTCGGGCAGCGACAGCGTGTAACGCACGCTGCGGCCATCGGCCAGGCGGGTTTCAATATCGTGGATGCCGGCGTTGGTGGGGAAATGCATGGCGAATGTGGGCTCGATGACGAAGGCGGCACTATAGAGCGGTGAGGTGAGGTGTGCACCAGCAGCGCGCCCAGCCGCGCGGTTGTGCGTTGTGATGAAGCAGCGCGCCCTGCTCAGTGCTGAGCAAGCGGGCTTGCTGCCGGTGTTTTCGCGCTTGGCATTGAGGTTGCAAAGCGATCCATGGGAAACACGCTCGCCGCAGGAGGACCACCATGGGTGGCCAATCGATACGGAGTCACGAGCGGGAGGTCAAGGCGACAGTGCCTCGCACCGTCTGGGCAGACTACCGACCACCGCGTTGGATGGTCAGTCTGTCATGGCTGTTGTGCGCACTGTGCGTGATGCGCATGGCGCTGGCCAATGACGAGGTCTCGATCCTAGATGACTATCCGGGCCGCTTGGTGCTGGTCGGTGATCATCGTCTGCATCTACATTGCCTTGGCCAAGGCCAGCCGACGGTGGTGTTTGAATCGGGCATAGGCGGCTTCTCATTGGAATGGCGCGCGTTGCAGGAGCGCCTGGCCGTACAGCAGCGGGTCTGTGCCTACGACCGCGCTGGCTACGGTTGGAGCGATGCCGTCAATGCGCCGGCTGATGCCGCGAGCAGCGCCGATGAACTGTATGAACTGCTGTCGCGCGCGGCGGAGTCGGGGCCTTATCTGCTCATTGCGCATTCCTACGGTGGCTTCATTGCGCGCTGGTTCGCACGTCGCCATCGGCCTGAGGTTGCGGGGCTGGTGTTACTCGACAGTTCCGCGCCCGAACAGTTTGAACGCCTGCCGTCCGCCGCCCTGCCCGAAGTGCCCGGCGGTCCGCCACGGCGCGCGCTGCGTATGCCGCGTCTGCCCGAGGGTTTTCCGGCCGCGCAGAGCACCACCGCACTGGCCTTGATGCTGCTGCCCAAGGCGCGCCTCGCGACCTTGGCGGAGCTGCGCGGTTTTGCCGCGAGCGCGCACGCCTTGGCCGCCGCACCCGTCGAAAAACTCCGCGTGCCGGTCTTGATCCTGAGTCGCGGCCGGCGTGAGTTCGACGACGCGGCTGGCGGTGAGCGCAGCGAAGCGGTGTGGCGCACCATGCAGGCCGGCATGACCCAGCTCTCATCCCATGCCGCGCAGTGGATCGCGCGCGGCGCCGGGCATCTTGTCCACCTCGACCGACCCGACCTGGTGCTGCGCGCTGTGTCCAGCATCGAAGCAACAGCCGGCATCATGCAGAGCGCCGATGGACTGCGCGGTGTTGCCTTTGCGGCGGTCTTGATGAGCCCGCCACCATGAGCGTCGCGTAAAGTCAGCCGTCCACGGCGCGCGATGCGTAGTGGGGTCGTGCTTGCCTCGCCGCATGGCGCGCGTCCGTGCCAGAATGCGCCATCCTTAGGAACCCTGGAAGGCGGCGCCATGAGACTCAGTACCGAGAGCATTCTGACCTCCCACGTTGGCAGCTTGCCGCGTCCCGATACCTTGAGCGATCTGCTGTTGCGGCGTGAATTCGGCGAGACCGTCGACGCTGATGTGTTCCAAGACGAGGTGCTGGCGGCGGTCAAGAACGCGGTCGCGCGCCAGGTCGCGGCCGGCATCGATATCGTCAGTGATGGCGAGATGAGCAAGATCGGCTACGCCACCTACATCAAGGACCGCTGCACGGGCTTCTCGGGCGACAGCCCGCGCAATCCGCCAGCCGATCTGGATCGCTTTCCGGCCTTCATGCAGCGCACTGCCCAGCAAGGCCAGGCGCCGAATATTCTACGGCCCTGCTGCACCGGCGAAATCGAAATCCGCGATCGCAGCGCGCTGGAGTCAGACCTCACCAACTTCCGTGAAGCGCTGGAAGGTGCCGACGTCGTCGAAGGTTTCATGAACGCCGCTTCGCCAGGGGTGATCGGCGCCTTTCTGCCCAACGAACACTACCCCAGTGAGCGTGCCTATCTCGAGGCCTTGGCCAAGGTGCTGCGCGAGGAATACGAAGCCATCAACCAAGCTGGTTTTGTGGTGCAGGTTGACTGCCCGGATCTGGCGATGGCGCGCCACACTCAGTACAAGCATTTGTCCGATGCGGAATTCCTTCGCCATGCCGAGCTGCATGTTGAAATCTTGAATCACGCCCTCGAACGCGTGCCGGCCCAGGCCGCGCGTTTGCATGTGTGTTGGGGCAATTACGATGGCCCGCACGACTTTGACATTCCGCTCGCCAAAATCATGCGTGTGCTGCACAAGGTCAAACCGCAGGTGATCTCCTTTGAGGCCGCCAATCCGCGTCACGCTCACGAGTGGCGGGTGTGGGAAGAGATTGCGCCGCCGCAGGACAAGGTCCTCATGCCGGGTGTCATCGATACCACCTGCAATTTCATCGAACACCCGGAATATGTTGCCGAGCGCATCTGCCGCTTCGCCGACATCGTCGGTCGCGAACGAGTCATCGCCGGCACGGATTGCGGCTTTGGCACCTTTGCCAAATACGGGCGCGTCGATCCCGACATCGCCTATGCGAAATTGAAGACGCTGGCCGACGGCGCGGCGCTCGCCACGCGACGCCTGTGGTGAAGTGAGCGGGCGGCCGTTGTGCGGGCCGCTGATGTAGAGAATAAGAACGCGACGACGTTTCGAACGAGGGGAGAGTGATGCAGGCTGCGGACAGCGACGAGGTGCTGATGGGTGTCGCCGTCGAATTACAGCGCGATGGTCGCTATCGCTTCGACTGGAGCGCAGCCTTCAGTGATGACGCCGTGACCATCTATGGCGGCGCCAGCCCAACGACGATCGATCGCCAGCAGGCCTTGCTGCGCGATGCGCGTCCCGGTGCGACGGTGGCGGCACGGCGACCTGGCCAACGCGAATATTTTCTGCTGCAAAAGGCCGACGGCAGCCAGCTCGTCGTCGCGCAGCGCAATGTGCCGCTGACGGGCAGTATCAATTTTCGCGATCTCGGTGGCTATGCCACGAGCGATGGTCGACGTGTGCAATGGGGGAGGTTGTTCCGTTCCGGCCACATGGCCAATCTCGGTGCCGAGAGCGTGCCGCAGTTCA
Source organism: Pseudomonadota bacterium (assembly GCA_043782755.1). Lineage (GTDB taxonomy): Bacteria > Pseudomonadota > Gammaproteobacteria > JADJYF01. Next base: position 4,755 of record JAYWAC010000028.1, read on the forward strand.
CCGCGCTCGACATTCGCACGGTGTGTGATTTCCGTACCGTCGAGGAGCGGCAATCCGAAGCGCGCGGCGTGCCGGGCGACCCGCGCCTGGAAGTCTTAGGCATCACGCCCGGCATCGGCGATCGCTACTTCTTCAATCGTCTGTTCGCCAGCACCGAGGACCCGCAGAAAATCGTCGATGCCATGCACGAGATGATGCGGGTGTTGGTCTTGACCGCTGCGCCGCGCTACCAACGCTTGTTCGAGATCTTGATGGAAGGCGCGCCCGGCGCAGTCCTCATCAACTGCTCGGCAGGCAAGGAGCGCACTGGGCTGGCCGCCGTCCTGTTGCTAACCGCGCTCGGCGTGCCGCGCACGACGATTCTTTACGATTTCCTGCTTTCACAGCGCTATTTCCCGGCCGAGTCGGAGATCCCGCGAGTCATCACCAAGTACGAGGTCAAGGCTAGCGGTGAGACCGCGCGTCGCTTGATCATGCCGCTACTGGAAACCCGTGAAAGCTATTTACAATCCGCGTTCGCCGCTATCGACGAACGCTATGGCTCGGGCGAGGGACTGCTTGCGACCCTCTATGGACTCGGGCCGGACGCGCTCGCGCAGCTGCGCCGTCACTACACGTCTTGAACTAAACACAAGGGGATTACGCATGACCAAGCTCATGGTCGACACCGACAAATACGGCTACCAGTCGGATTTCGCGGTGGTCGAAGCCTATAACAGCGCGGTCAAGGACTTGATACGCAAACGCTACGCGCAATCCGGTAAGCCGTGGCGGGAATACGTGTTCGGGCCCGCAGCGGCGGTGCTGACCAAGGTCGACATGCAAGCGATCGAAGGGCAGTTGTTGAGCTTGGGCTATCGCTTCACGCCCTCGGCGATGTCGTCCGCCATCGAGCGACCCGATGCCTATAAGGACGCCGGGCTGCACAATCCCGATTTCAGTTTCGAACACGAAGCTGCACTGACCGCGCCCGCCGATGCGCAAGGCCGCGAGTTGCGCGGCGCGGGCGACAACGTCGTGACCTATGACAAGAACTTGGTCGGTATCGCGCGCTATGTGCGCACCAGCGACAAGGTCCTGGAGTATCTGACCCACGGTGTGCCGGATGACACCATCGCGATAGTCGATGACTCCGGCGGCACCTTGACTGCGCCGATACTGGAGAAATTCAAGGGCGTGCTGTGCGCCGGCGGCACGACGCGCTCGCATCTCGCCATCCTAACCCGTGAATACGGCATTCCCTGTCTCATGAACTCGCGCCTATCGGGCATCAAAGACGGTCAACGGGTCGAGCTCGAAACCTCGGCCCGCGCCAAGACCGGTGAGGACTACGCGACCGGTACCGACGCTTCGGCCAAGGTCTGGCGTCTCGCTTGAGACGCTGCACGCAGCTCGCGCCCACCAGCCAATCAGGAACGAACGATGTCCGCCAATAAACTCACCTACGCGCAGCTGCTCGAAACGAACAGCATGATTCAACAGAACGCCGACGAGACCTACTGGTTGTGTGCGACCCGTACCGTGCAGGAATCGAAGATCTTCCCAGTCTCGGCCTACATCCTGTTTTCCTATCTCAACTGCTTCTACCGCTATCCAATGTTGCTGAAGAAGATCGAGCAGCACATGTCAGCCGAGGAAATCGGCGACCGCGCACGCAACAGCGGCATCAAGATCGTGGCCTGGACCATTCCCTGCTTCTACTTGCTCGGCCGCGAGATGCTGATCAACTGGGGCGTGATCAAGCCGACCGATGCGGTTGACGATGTGGTCTACGTGATGGATTTCTGGAAGCGCTTCCAGCTGTCCTGGCATCGTAACAACGGCAACCTGACCAACCGCATGGCCAATCATCGCGGCCAGATCCTGCCGGAGCAGCGTCTGCAGGTGTATCACGCCGATGCCTTTGAATGTCGTCAGGGCGATGAGCTGCACAGCGCTGCGCAGAACTTCATGGCGACCATCGCGCAGTACGGTTTCCTGGTCTCCTGCGAGAGCCGCCTCACCATCCACAACCACGGCCCATACAAGATTGCCGACCAGCGCGAGATGCTGGTGCGCGAATTCCGTGAGCTGTCGGAATACGACTATCCGTGGCTGGATGGCGTGGGCCAGGACATTCCCTACAACAATCTCACCGTCACCATGATCCTGGAAGGCATCCACATCAATCTGCTGGATGACTGGGGCTCGTTTGAATCGGAACCGGAGATGAAGTCCGAGCACATGGTGGCCGTCGGCCTCTATTCCTCGGACAATCTGACCGAGGTGCCACAACCGGTCGGCATGGGCAGTCGCGAGGAACTGACGGCGACCTTTCACGATCTGACAGCGCGCATCAAGCTTGCGACCACCAAGCTGTGGCAAGAAATGGCGGGCTGGACGCGTGATCAGCAACTCGATGCCGGCGCGCTGGTGTACTTCGCGGTCGGTAAGGAATTCGCCCACATCGCTGGCTGCTACGACGTCAATGACTGGATGATGATCGACCAACGCGCCGAGCGCTTCCGTCCGCTGTTGAACGACGAATACGGCAACTTGTTCCTGGGCGAACTGGTCGGCTATATCTCGACGCCAAGCCAGCGATGTGGGCGAATTCCTTACCGACCGCGAAGTACACCAGCGCGCCGGCATCGAGTTGCTGATCAC
>JAYWAC010000029.1:0-7393 GCA_043782755.1 Pseudomonadota bacterium
GGGGGCATGTCACCGAACCAAATGAACAGAAGACGCAGCAATCTCCGGGGTTGGGTCGCAGCAGTTTCTTACAGCCGCTGCACTCATAATAGAATTGGCAAGCCTCCGTCGGCATAGTTTCTTGCTTTGCAAAGCCGCATTGCGGGCAAGTCAGTACGGATTCAAACGCGATAGCGGCATTCATAGGATCGGCACCATTACATTGTGGATGCGTGCTTCTCTCAAAGGGTAAACGCCATAGCGCAATCGCGCCATCTTCGCCACCCTACGTTTCTACGCGCTGCGCCGGGATAAGCAGCACCGCTTAAAAGTGAGGGATTTCGGCCTGCGGGACGTATACCAATTAATGTGGTGTGGAGGCTTGACGATGGATGGCAATCTGGAACGCGCCTTACAGTCTTTGAAAGAGGCGGATGCAGACCGCTCGCCCGATGGTATCGAAAGCGCGGTTTGGCGAAGCATTGAACAGGATCGCACACACCGTGTACGCGCGTTCGTTCTCATACCGATTCTCGCGTTAACCGTATGCTTGGCGCTAGGGGTTGGGGTCCTGATTGGCAATGCTACAGCCGTGACTCGCGCGCAGGATAAATCTGAAATCTCCGTCCTCTCGGTCCGGCCCGCGCTTGCCCCCTCAACACTGCTGGGCGCACGCGAATGAGCCGCCAGGCGCCAGCTCTCATTCTTACGGTTGTGCTTGCGCTTTTCGCCGGGGTCGGTGGGGCTTGGATAGGCGCGCGATTTGTGTTCCCGCGGCGTCACTCGCCATCCTTGCATGAGCTTGTTCACAAAGAACTCGACCTGTCGAAAGAGCAAAAAGCACAAATCGCGATGCTCGAACAGCAGTTCGCCGCTCGCCGGCGGGCGCGGGAAGACAAATTGCATGTCGCGAATGCAGAGTTGGCAGCGGCCATCAATGAGCGCCACGAGTATTCACATGAGGTGCAAACGGCCCTCGAACACTTCCATAAAGCGATGGGCGAATTACGGAAAAAGACGGTTGAGCACGTGCTGGCGACGCGCAAAGTTTTACGTCCCGACCAAGCCATCAATTTCGACCGCCATGTCAGCGAGGCCCTGACCACCCAAACACCGTGAGCGCCGGCGACGCAGCGGTCGATGCAGATCTTGCCAGTCGCGCGGCAGGGGGGATGACAACGCGTTCACCTTACCGATTCGGCGTCGCAAGGGTCCGCTTTATTGCTTCGTTTGGCGATATGTCGGCGATCGCGATGCGGCGCTCGACGTCGTCCCGGAGTCCTTTGTGGCCGCATGGAAGGCTTTGCGGCGGTATCACAAGAACAGAGCTTTCTCGGTATTGATCCGTGCGATTGCTCTTAGCAATTGTCGTGATCGTACTCGGCGCGAGGCCGTGCGGCGCGCGATATTTAGTCATTGCGACCTAACTTCTTTCGAAGACGCGTGGCTGGTTGATGACACGCCGGGCCCGGAAGAATCGATGGTGTCGCGCGAAGAAAATGCCCACTTGCACGCGGCGTTCGCTCGCCTTCCTTCCAAGCTCGCTGACGGCGCAGCAAGCGACGATTTTTCGACGAAACCGGGTCATAGCCGTATCACATATATCACTTCTCGCTCGTCAGCACGTAGCGTATCTGCGACATCGCAACGCACGCTCTGAAGCAGGCTTAATATCGCACTGCGATTACGCCACCGCCGCTGACGCCCTGCTCCGCCCATCGCCGATTCACGGCTCCTCACCCTGCCCTTGGGTGTCATGCTCTTCAGCGCCGTGCTGCGGCTCTGACTTCCCATCCATCTCTGGCATGGCCATCCCTTGCATGTCGCCGTGGACATGTGCACCCCTGCCGTTCGCGCTGCGGGCAGTAAGGATCTGATACTGCGCAGGCGTCAGTCGCGGTAGCTGCTGCAAAAACGCAACCATTGCCCACAGACGATGATCGTCATGCGTCAGCCCCCAGGCCGGCATGCCGCTCATCTTGAAGCCGTGCTTGATGATCCAGAAGGTCGCGGCCGGATTGTCGCGCTTGACCTTCGCTAGGTTAGGTGGCTGCGGATACATCGCCGACGCCATCTCAGATCTCTCGACGCCTGGCCTGAGATGACAGCCGGTACACATTTCATTGTAGTCGGCCCCGCCGGAGGTAATCATCGCAGGATCATCGAGTGGCGGAACGTCAATGCCGCGCGCGCGCAGCGCGACCGAGCGTTCGCGCACCGCTTCCATGAGCCAGTAAACCGGTTTCGTATGCGGGTCATCCGCGGCGACATTGAAGATCCCGAAGTAGATGAACAGTAAGCCGGCGACGAGTCCGGCGCTACCAAGCACGAGCATCAATTTAATCAATTTCATGACGCGCTCCGAAGTGTGTCGAGAACTCAGCCGCCGGGCTTCATGCCGGACATGTCCGGCATCGTATCGGGCGCTTGCGCCGGCGCAGCGCGGGCAACCGCTGACCCCTTACGCACGGGATTACCATAATCTGGATCACCGCTCACGCGCAGTGCAACCGTGCCCGTGGGATGCGCATACCAGCCCGGATCGCGGTAGTCACCGACGGCAAGCTCATCACGCACTTTAACCACGGTAAACATGCCGCCCATCTCGACCGATCCGAATGGCCCCTGGCCCGTCATCATGGGTAGCGTATTCTCGGGACCCACCAGCCCCATCGCCACGTGACCGCCGTGCTCGGACATACCGTCCTTGCCCATCGCCATGTAGCCCGGCAACATCGAGCGAATGGTCTTCTCGACCCCACTCTGATCGACGCCGACAGGATTCGGAATACCGTGTCCCATCGGCCCCATTGTGTGATGCGACATATGGCAGTGCAGCGCCCAGTCTCCGGGAATGGCCACGAATTCATAGTCACGCATTTGTCCCACGCCAATGATCTCGGTGACTTCCGAGCGCCACGCCGAGCGCGGCCAGCGGCCACCATCGCCGCCGGTGACTGAAAATTGCACGCCGTGCAGATGGATGGGGTGATTCCACATCGACAGATTACCGATGCGAATGCGCACGCGTTCGCCGGTGCGCGCGACTATCGGGTCGATCGCGGGCCAGGTTTTGCTGTTGAAGGTCCACAGATCAAATTCCTGCATTATGCTGGGGTCGGGCCGGTAAGTACCCGGCTGCAACGCCCAGTTGTGCAGCAGGAATGCATAGTCGCGATCGATCGTTTCCGGCTCGCCGTCGCGCGGATGAATGATGAACAAGCCCATCATGCCGAGCGCCATCTGCACCATCTCGTCGGCATGCGGGTGATACATGTGCGACCCGTGCTGCTTGAGTGTGAACTCATAAGCATAGGTCTCGCCCGGCAAGATGTGGGGTTGACTGAGACCGCCGACACCATCCATGCCACTCGGCAGATACAGCCCATGCCAATGCACCGACGTCGGTTCACCCAAGCGATTCGTGACGTAGATTCGCACACGGTCTCCTTCCACCGCTTCGATCGTCGGCCCCGGTGTCGTGCCGTTATAGCCCCAGCACTTGGCTTTGCTACCCGGCGCGAATTCGTGCTCGACTTCTTCAGCGACGAGATGAAACTCCTTCACGCCGTTTTTGACGACGTGAGGCAGGGTCCAACCATTCAGCGTGCGCACCGGTGTGTACGCATGGCTGCGGCCTTGTGGCGTCGGTACGACGGGCGAACGGGAACTCGGCGCTGCGTCAGCGCCGGCCTGTGCTTTGCTGCTGACCGCCAAGCCGGCAGCCACCGAGCCGACGCCGAGTGCCGACAGCAGATTGCGTCGCGTCACCATGGCTATTTGCCTCCGCTGTCACTGGGCTGGCCGGCACCCCCATCCATACCGGGCATGTCCTTCATGTCCTGCCCCTGTATGTGATCATGAGGCGGGGTGTTCTTGCATTGGTCGTGCAGGGCTTTCATAAGTGGGTCATTCATGTCCATCTTATTCGCGTCCATATCTTTCAGAGATGAACAGTCCGGAGCGGCGGCGTCCTTCTGCTCATGCTCGTTCGGATCGTGAGCCAAGGTCGGACCCGACAACACCGCTAGCGTAAGAGAGAGGGCCATCGATAAATGGTTTTTCATATAGATCTCCTAGTGTGTATGTGCGCTGATAGACGATGGTTGCCCGCCGTTGACGGGCGGCGCGTCAGTGGTCGGTAAATTGGACGAAGAATTGTGGTAATTTTTGTGCTCGCCACTATTCGGGTTTATCGGTTGCGGCTGCTCACTACATTTCTGCGCGAGTGCTTGCATCAGCGGATCGCTCATGTCGGCATTTTTGAGTCGTTCGCAGGCAACTTGCTCGGCGGCAGAGCCGGCATGGGCCATCGGCTTCTTGTTGTTATCCACTGACGGCTCGACGGTGGGCGCCACTGGCTCGGGCTTCGGCATCGTCTCCATGTCGTGTCCGGAAGGATCCGTTCCGTCCATGCCTTTCATGTCCATGCCTTTCATGTCCATGCCCTTCATGTCCATGCCTTTCATGTCCATGCCGGACGACCCACCCGTGGTGTCGTGACGGCCGTGTCCTTCGTGGCCCGCGCCGTTTTCCTTCGGCGTGATCAAGGCTTTGGGTTCGATACTCTCTGTCGCGATCTGCGCGCTGCTTGGCAGCCGCGCTCCGATCGCCTGCGCCAGGTCGGCCCGCGCGATCCAATAGTCGGCGAGTGATTCGAGATAGCCTTGATAAGCATCGTACTCCGCCCGTTTGTCCCTAAGCGCTTCGAACTGACCAATGATCATGTAGTTCAGCATTTCCGCAGAACGTCGCACGACTTCCTCACGCAGCGGAATGAGTTGCATGCGGAACCGCTCGACTAAGCCGCGTGCGCTTGCCACCTTCGCGTGAGCAAGCTGCACCTCGTTGCTGACGCCAATTTCCAGCCTGTGTGCCTCGGCCCGCGCCAGATCCAGCTCGGCGCGCGCGCGCTCGACTCTACCGCTACCCCAGTTGAACACTGGCAGCGTCAGCCCCAGCGTCGGTCCGAGAATTCTGCTGCGGTCCGTTTCGTGCTCATAGTCAACCCCGAGTTGGATGTCGCCGATCAATCGGTAGCTGCGCGTCACACCGAGTACATCCTCAAGGAGTACGACACCCTGACGCGCGGAAAGCAGATCGAGGCGTCCGACCAGCGCCAGTCGCTGCAAGTCCGCGAGTTCTTCTTCTTGGTTGATCGGTAGCGGCAGGCGTGTCTTGATGGTCCACCGATCGTCTTCGGCAGTTAGCCCCAGCAAGGTGTTGAGTGCCGATCGCGCTGCCAGCGCGTTGACGGCGGCGCGCTCAGCTTCCATGCGCGCTTCCGTTGCCGCGGCCTTTTCGCGCTCAAGCTGCAGCCGATTGATATTGCCGGCGTCGAAGAAGCGTTGTGCGAGTTCTGCCGACGCACCCCCGGCCGCAGCAATGGCATCGCGAAGTTCCACCACCGCAATGGCACCGACATAGGCGTAGTAGCCTGCCTCGACCTCGGCTGCGAGCTTGACTAACTCGCCTGCGACTTGCTGCTGCGTGCGGGCCAGTTCGCCACTCGCTCGGCGCTTGCGTGGCGAAAGATAAAGGATGTCGGCGAAGTTCTGCGCGAGCCCCAAGGCTACCTGCGCGCCGCCAGTACTGCCGTCCAACCAGGCGAACGAGAATAAAGGATTGCTGATCCGCGCCGCGTCGTAGACTTCGGCCTGAGCGATACCCAGCCTGGCATATTGCTGCAGGAGCTGTGGATTGCGCGTGAGTGCGATGCGCTGCGCCGACTCGACGGTGAGTGGCGTCGCTATCCATTCAGCGGTTTGACGTTGAGCTTCCTCATCCGCCAATGGCGCCGTAACCTGTGGGCCACCACGGTCGATGATGAGCGCTTTGCTATCGGCGAAGCCGCGATCGACGGGGATGCCGGCGCAAGCGGTCAAGAGTAAAACGGCCGCAAACACGGCGGAAATCTTCAAGCGACAATAATAGAACACGGAAATCCTCCGGGACCGACCACAGGAAGGACCTGAACAGCCCAGCCAGGCTTATGGCGGAGAGACGGAAGCGGGTTTGACGAGCGCCTCTACGCGTCCATCAACCGACAAGGTCCCTCGTGCAAAAGCCGGGGCAATCAAGCAACGGAGGTAATAGGAGGTCGGAACGGAGTGAGTGGTTTTGCCAGAGACGAGAGCGTTAGCGAAGAAGCAGACCAATGGTGGGACAAATTTGATTCGATTATCTGTTGTCGATACTCCAGCGCAACCAGCCCGCCCGCACACGGGCCCGAACAAGTGCAGCTGACTTCGCAACCTGAGTGGTGACGTCGATGGTCTTGATGTTGCTGACAGTGGTGGGTCGTCGTGGCATCGGTGGTCACCACTACCTCTGCATGAAGCGCTTGGCGTTGCCCACCTATAGCGTGCTGGCAGCCCATCGTCGTCGCGCTCGCCATACCAGACACCTGAAGGGCAATCAGGAGAAGTGCAGTAATTGTGGTTCGGAAGCGCCGCATGAAAATACTATCGCTTAACGGCACTGGTTAATGCAAGTGGCAGTGGGGAAGCCTCGGCCTACCAAGGTGACGGCCCAGTCCCTCGCCATAGAATTTGGCACCACCTTGCTCTGTCTTTGCGATAATAATTCGAGCGGTCGCGGAGTCTCAATTCGAACTTCGAACGATTTGATGGAGAGTGTCATACAGTCTCGCACTCGATAAGGAGATCTGTGATCTCGACTGCGGGGCGGTCGATGATGTGAAAGCCCGCGGGCCACGACTAATCCTCGAAGGGTATCGATCGGAGCGGCGCCTTCGAGGGCAGGCGCTTCCATCGTCTACAAGCCTCCCCCTCTTCAACCAGATTGATAGTGCTACGGACTTCGGCCAATTGCCGCAGCGATCCGCGCAGAAAGCCCATCCACAATGTCCGCCCTTCGCGGGTACCACCGGAGCGTGCTCGGACTGTAGCCCCCCGCGCGAGCACCAGATACTAAACAATCTGGCAGCCGCAATAGGTGCGCAATCCCGTCTTGACGGTCAATATGGCGGACGACGCCATCCTGGATGGCACTTTACAAATTACTTCCCCATCCCCTCCATTTTCATGCCCTTTCCACCCATCATCCCTTTGTCGTGGTCCGCCGGCTTCGTACCTTCCATCATCCTACCGTCCATTGTCATCATCTGCCCCTCTTGCATGCGCATATCCTTGCCGTCGTTCATTGTCATCGTGCCGTCAGGCATGACCTTGTGACCGTCGGACATCGTCATCTCGTGGTCCATTGGCCCTGTTGCCTTGCCGCCTTGCATCATCATCATCTTGCCATCCTGCATCATGATGCCCGCCATGTCGGCAGCCATCGCCCCTGGGGTAAGGAAAGATATTGACAGAAGCACTACACCAGCGCGCGCAACACATTTGGACTTGTTCATAGGTTCTTCCTTCGCTTCAATCTCGAAAGGTAAATGTGT
>JAYWAC010000030.1:0-19414 GCA_043782755.1 Pseudomonadota bacterium
GAGCAGGGCGAGGATGGTCAGCAGGCCCAGATACCAGCAGCCATAGTTGACGCGCGTCGCGAGTGGGATGTCGTAATAGCCCGCCGGTCGGCCACCATCGCCGCGTAGGCTTGCGAGCAATTGCGGCGCGGCCATGACGGCTATCAGCACCAGCATCGGACTCGGACGCCAGATGAATAAGGCCACCAGCAGCGGTGCGCCTACCCACCAGATCTTGGGCGAGATAACGCCAGTGATGCGGCCGCCATCGAGCGGCGAGATCGGCAGCATGTTGAACAGATTCAGCATGAAGCCGGCGTAGGCCAGGGCCATGAGTAGATCGCTGCCCTGGGCACGGGCGAGGAAATAACAGGCGAACGCGCCGAGCGTGCCGGCGACGGGTCCGGCGAGGCCGACATAGGCCTCGGTCTCGGCGTCATGGGGTAAGGACTTCATTTCTATCCAGGCGCCGACGAAGGGAATGAAGGTCGGTGCACCGACATCAAGGCCGCGCTGGCGTGCCGCGATGAAGTGTCCCATCTCATGCACGAAGATCAACAACACGAAGCCCGCCGCATAGCGCCAGCCGAAGACAAACGAATAGGTCAGCACCGACAGCAGCATGGTGCCTGAGGTGAGCAAGACCTTGCCGAACTTGCCGGCACCGAGCAGGAGCATGAGGGCTTTGATCAAGGGGTGAATTCTGCGTGTGAAGCTAGCGCCGCACTGTGCCGAGCGCGGCCGGGCGCGTCAATCACCACTCTGTCGGCGCGCACCATTGCACAGGAATGCACACTTGATCGGGCGGGGTGGCGGCACGGTCTGCGCGGTTATACTGCGGCCTTGCTTTTTTTCTACGCGAGCCTAGTCATGACTGTGCGCCGACTTCTCATCGTCAATCGCGGCGAAGTAGCCCTGCGTATCATGCGCACCGCCGCTGAGCTCGGCTACCACACCGTTGCGCTGTACAGCGATGACGATATCGACAGCCTGCATGTGTCGCGTGCTGACAGCAGCCTGCGCATTGCTGGCCGGGGCGCGGCGGCCTATCTCGATGCCGACGCGATCGTGGCGCAGGCCCTAGCGGCCGCGTGCTGGGGTGTGCATCCGGGCTATGGCTTTCTCGCCGAACAGGCTCGTTTCGGCGCGGCCTGTGAAGCGGCAGGCTTAACTTTCGTCGGCCCGACGCCGACTCAACTCGCGTTGTTCGGTAACAAGCTCGCGGCCCACGATCTGGCGCGGCTATGCAAGGTGCCGACCTTGTCCGCATCGAATGCGCTGACCTCGGCGGCTGCACTGGCGGATTTCCGTGCCGCGCAGGGCGCCTATGTCACGGTGATGATCAAGGCTGCGGCTGGTGGTGGTGGACGCGGCATGCGCGTGGTTGCGCCGGGCGCCGATGGCGCGGCGCTGTGGTCGGCCTGTAGCGCTGAGGCGCTGGCCGCTTTCGGTGACGGCAGCGTCTATGCTGAGCGTTACATCGCCAACGCACGGCATATCGAAGTGCAGGTATTGGGCGATGGGCGTGGCGCGGTCACGCATCTGTGGGAACGGGATTGCTCAACCCAGCGTCGCCATCAGAAGTTGATCGAAATCGCGCCCGCGCCGCATCTCGATGCGCAGACCCGCGCTGCCCTGCTGGATGCCGCGCTGCGCATGGCGAGGCACGCCAACTATCGTGGTCTGGGTACCTTTGAATTCTTGCTCGATGCCGACCAAGGCGATTGGTTTTTTATCGAAGCCAATGCGCGCCTGCAGGTCGAGCACACGGTGACCGAAGAAGTGATGGGGCTGGATCTCGTGGCGCTGCAATTGCAGGTGGCGCGCGGCGCGACGCTCGCCGAGCTTGAAATGGATCAAGCACCGGCCGCACCGCGCGGTTATGCCGTGCAGCTGCGCATCAATGCCGAAGTGTTGGGTGAAGACGGCACGCCACGACCGGCAAGCGGCAGCATTACGCGTTTCGAACCCGCCACCGGGCCCGGCATCCGCGTTGATAGCGCAGCGCGTCGAGGGTATGCGCCCAGTCCGGCCTTTGATTCCTTGCTCGCCAAACTCATCGTGCAAAGCAGCGGCGATTTCAATCAACTACTCGCCCGTGCGCGTCGTGCCGCGAGTGAATTCGTGATCGAGGGCATCGCCACCAATCTGCCCTTGTTACAGGCGTTGCTGGCCGAACCAGCCTTGGCGACGGGTGCGCTCAACACCACCTATGTAGAACAACATGGCGCGGCCCTGATGTGCGCCGCCACGACTTACCTGGTGACGGAAAGTGCGACCACCAGTGCGCTCGCCGCCACGCGCAGTGCGGTAGTCGTACCGCTGGGCTCGACCGTGGTGGCAGCGCCGATGCGCGCCAGCGTGATCAGCGTCGACGTGGCGATGGGTGCAACGGTCAAGCGCGGTCAGCAACTCGTGGTGCTTGAAGCCATGAAGATGCATCACGTGGTGGCGGCGACTGCGGCCGGCACCATCACCGGCATTCTGGTCGGCGTCGGCGAGGTGTTGGACGAAGGCGCAGCGCTGGCGTTTCTCGCCATCGATGGCCATGCCGAGCAAGCTGAGGATGTGGTGGTCGATATCGATCTCGATGCGAGCCGCGCCGATCTCGAGGAAGTGCGCGCGGCCCATGCGCTGACCTTGGATGACGCGCGTCCCGAAGCGGTTGCCAAGCGGCGCAAGATTGCGGGTCGCACGGCGCGTGAGAACGTGGCCGATCTCTGCGATGCCGATAGCTTCATTGAATACGGCGCGCTCGCCATCGCTGCGCAACGTCGTCGTCGCAGCGTCGAGGATCTCATGAAGAACACGCCGGCCGACGGCATGATCGCGGGCTTCGGCACGGTCAATGCCGAACAGTTCGGCGCCGACAACGCACGCTGCGCGGTGATGGCCTATGACTACACCGTGCTGGCCGGCACTCAGGGCCATCACAATCACAAGAAGAAAGACCGTCTGTTCGAGATCGCGGCCGAGTGGAAGACACCCATTGTGTTCTTCACCGAAGGCGGCGGTGGCCGGCCGGGCGATGTCGATACCGACGAGCTGTGCATGAGCTGGCTGGATCTCGCGACCTTCGCAACTTGGCCGAAATTGTCGGGTGTGGCGCCGCGCATCGCAGTCAATTCCGGGCGTTGCTACGCCGGCAACGCGGTGATCTTCGGCTGTGCCGATGTCACCATCGCGACCGCCAATTCCAATATCGGTCTGGCCGGTCCGGCTATGATCGAAGGTGGTGGCTTAGGCAAATTCAAGCCCGAGGACATCGGCCCTATCGATGTGCAGACCGCCAATGGTGTGGTCGATATCGCCTGCGCCGATGAACGCGAAGCGACTGCTGCGGCTCGTCAATTGCTCGGTTATTTCCAGGGTGTGGCGCCGACCTGGAAGGCCGTCGACCAGCGTCGACTGCGACATCTGATTCCTGAGAATCGCCTGCGCGTGTACGACGTGCGCAAGGTCATTCACGCACTCGCGGATGAAGGCTCGGTGTTGGAACTGCGGCCGCATTATGGCGTCGGTCTGTTGACCTGTTTCGTGCGTATCGAAGGCCAGCCCTTTGGTCTGATCGCGAACGACCCGCGTCATCTCGGCGGTGCCATCGACGGTGACGGTGGTGAAAAGGGCGGGCGTTTCCTGCAGCTGTGTGATGTCTATAACGTGCCGGTGATTTCCTTGTGCGACACGCCTGGCTTCATGGTCGGCCCGGACAGCGAGAAGACCGCTGCCGTGCGACGCGGTTCGCGCCTCATCATCGCCAGTGCCAATCTGCGAGTGCCCTTGTTCTGTATGGTGTTGCGCAAGGGTTATGGTTTGGGTGCACAGGCGATGTGCGGCGGCAGCACTCATCAATCTTTCTTCACCATCGCCTGGCCGACTGCCGAGATGGGCCCGATGGGCCTCGAAGGCGCGGTCGAACTCGGCTTTCGCAAAGAGCTTGAGGCGACGTCCGATGCGGCGAGCCGCAAGGCACTGTTCGATGAACTGGTGGCGCACATGTACACCAAGGGCAAGGGCGTGTCGGTGGCTTCGGTGTTTGAGATAGACGCGGTGATTGATCCCGCCGAGTCGCGCGCGTGGCTGCTGCGTGGCCTGCGCGCGGCGGGTAAGGAAAGACGTGAACTGCGGCGCTATGTGGATGTGTGGTGAGATTCCGTCTTCCGGTATAGGCCTCGATCTGATATTACACATCAAGCGCTTTGCTCTGTCTCGAGATACTCACTCGACACTTTGGCATTGGTTACCATCGTGGAACAACCACCCTCGCTCCCCGAGCGTGCCTTTGTGGGTCAGACTTCAGTCTGACACTCGCTCAACCCCGAGAGCCTCGTCAGTTCATGAATGTCAGACTGAAGTCTGACCCACAATAGGAAGCCCGCGGAGTATCCAAACCCCCCGCATCTTCCATGACGGGCGTTACCACGACAGCCGCTTGAACACCCGCTCCGGGATCGCTCGTATCACCATCATGATGCCGCGCCAGAACCACGGCAGATAAACCACGTCCCGTTTTTTGTCGATGGCGTCGATGATACCGGCGGCTATCGTCGCCGGCGTGGCCCACAGCGGACCTTTCTTGAAAGCGGCCGTCATGGGCGTGTCGACGAACCCGGGTTTGATGGTCAGCACTTGCACGCCGTGTTTGGCTAGGCGATTGCGCAAGCCCGAGAGGAAGGCGTCGAGCGCGGCCTTGCTCGCGCCGTAGACATAATTACTCTGACGGCCGCGATCGCCCGCCACCGAACTTAAGACTGCGATGCTGCCGTGCGCTTGCGCCTGCATGATATTGGCTACCGGCGTGAGCAGGGCGAGCGTTGATAGCGTGTTGATCACAAATGCAGCGCGCAGGCTCGTGACATCCTGTTGGCAGGCGGTCTGGTCGGGCAGCACGCCATGGACCAGTAACACCAGGTCCAGACCTTCGAGGGCGGTGTGTGCTGCCATGACCAGCGCATCGGCGTCGAACGAGTTGGTGAAATCGCAGATTGCGGTATGCACTGCCGCCGCACCGCGCACCGCCAGATCTTGTGCAATGAGGTCCAAGCGCTCAGCGTCGCGAGCGAGCAGATACAGATGCGCGCCGCGCGCGGCATAGCGTCGCGCGGTGGCTTCGGCGATGGCCGAGGTCGCGCCAACGATCATGACTTTCAACATGGCTTACAACCCAAGTCGTCGTGATTGCAATGAGGCAAAACGGCCGAGCGCGCCGTATCGCTCGCGAATTTCTTGAAAGCGTTCCCAGCGTGGATAGCCGTGCAGGAAAGTGTCACGGGACATGCAAGCGTCCTTGGCGAGATATAAGCGTCCACCGTGGGCGACGACGATGTCATCGAGTCGCGCAAACAGCGCGAGTGTGGCGGGATGCATGGCGAAGTCCATGGTCAGCGTCAGTCCGGCCTGAGGAAAAGACAGCAGATTGTCGTTGCCCGGGCCTAGGCCTTTCAGCACCGCGAGCGGCGAGACCAGGCCGCTCAAGGTGACGGTGGTCAACAATTCGCGCAGGGCTTGCGCGGCGCTGGCGTGAGGAATCACGCATTGGTGCTGCAGGAAACCGGGTTGGCCATAGAGGCGATGCCAGTCGCCGAGTGCGTCGAGTGGAAAGAAGTACCGCGAGTAATGCACGCGCCGCGTCGATGACTGGCGCGCACCGCGCCAGTAGTAAAGCGCGTTGAAAACGCTGATCAGCGGGCGACCGAGCAAGCCAGCGGGTAGGTAGAACGGCACGCTGTGCGGTTGCCGTGTCGCCGGCGCGAAGCCACCAGAGGCGAGATGTTCGCCGAGCATGAGCAGCGCGCGGCCGCGACTCGCGCCGCGCTGATTGACGTCGAGCCAGGCGACGAGATAGGTGCTTTTGTCGTGTTGTTCGAGCAGCGCGAGGGCGTGGTCGAGATCGGGTGCCGCGATCAGACGCTCTTCGATGTCGCTGCTGCTGACCGCACGCAGGCGCAGGCGCGCGGCGAGAATGATACCGGTCAGACCCATGCCACCGGCCGTGGCGTGGAATAGATCGGCGTGCTCGTGGCGCGAACAACGGAGTTCGGAACCGTCGGCCAGCATCAGCGTGATCTCGTCGACGAACTGACTGAAGCTGCCAGCGTGGTGATGGTTCTTGCCGTGTATGTCGGACGCGATAGCGCCCCCTAAGGTGACGAAGCCGGTGCCGGGCAAGACCGGCAGGAACCAGCCGCGCGGTACGATGAATTCCAATATCGCGGCCAAGCTCACCCCAGCACTGCATTCGATCTCACCGCTTGCGGCATCAAAGGCGATGATGTGATCGAGGCGGGTCATATCGATGCTGCGTGCAGCGAGACTCGCATCGCCATAGCTGCGGCCCATGCCGCGCGCGATGAGTTCGCCGGACTCTGCACGGAGCACACGTGCGAGGGCCTGGCGCGTAGCCGGGCGGTAAGTGCTGGTCTCGATGGTGGGATGACGGCCCCAGCCGCTAGAGTGCATATGCATCGCTCATCTTGGAACAATGATGGCCGCGACGATGACGGTCGGGGCGCGGCTATAATAGCGGCCTGTCGCCCTATGGATGTATGTGACCACAGCCTTATCGATGGATGTCAGCCTTGCACAGGACCACGGTGGCGATTCACTCATGGCGCGGCAGCTGTTCATCATGATCAAGATTCGGGCGCTGTCCCGCTGAACCCACTGCGCCAGAGCGTGGCGGACCAAGCTCAGGAACCATGACATGAACAGCACGGCCACGCCGCGCAACAGCCGCATCGAGCGCGACGGTATCGACGCTCGTCTCATCGTGCTGGCGGTGGTGGTGGTGACTTTGGCCTGCGTGGCGCGCGCGATGCAACTGGCCTGGTTATCAGACGACGGCTTCATCTCGTTTCGTTACGCGCAGAATCTGGCCGAAGGACACGGGCTGGTCTACAACGTCGGTGAGTATGTCGAGGGCTATACCAACCTGCTATGGACGCTGACTCTGGCGGGCTTCATGCGCTTAGGCGCGCAGCCGGAGATCATGTCCCATGTGCTGGGTATCGCCTGTTGGCTCGCCCAGGCCGGTGTGCTGGCCTGGTGGTCGTGGCGACGCGCAACCGTGGACGGCGCACGCTATCTGCCGCTGGCGGCGGCCCTTACGCTGGTCATCGAAGATCAGCAACGCTGGGCTACCGGTGGACTCGAGACCAGCATGTTCGGTTTGTTCGCGAGCTGGGGCTTGTTGGTGCTGGCCGTCGAGGTACCGAATCGTCGTCGTCAATGGCTGGCGGCCCTGCTGCTCGGGCTGGCGACGCTGACGCGTCCCGATGGCGTGCTGTTCTGTGCGCTGGGCGTCGCCTATGCCTTTCTCGCGCAACCTGTCGCGAGTTTGCGCGAACGTATCAAAGACGGCGCGCACGTCGCCGTGCCCTTGGCGGTGATCGGGGCTGGCCTGGTGGCATTCAAACTCAGCTACTACGGCGACCTCTTTCCGACCGCGTTCTACGCCAAGTCGGCACTCGATGAGTATTCGAGTCAGGGTCTGTATTACGTCGGCTTGTTTGTCGAGCGCAACTGGTTCATGGCGCCCTGCGTGGCGATGCTGTTGTGGCCGGCCAGGTCGCGCCTCGCGCGCCTCGTGACCCCGGTTAACGGTCTGCTGCTGGCGGCCTTTGCGACCTTCACTTTCTATGTCATCCACAGTGGCGGCGACTTTATGTACGCCCGCCGCCTCATGCCGGCGCTGCCCTTCCTATGGCTGCTGTTCGAAGCCTTGCTCGGCGGTGTGACGACACGCGCGCTGGCGGTCGCGATGTTTCTCGTCACGCTGGTGGCCGCCGCTCTACCGCGCGATCCTTTCGGCGGTAAAGATCCCTCGATGGTGCGTGGCATCGCCAACGAATGGGCTTTTTATCCAAAGGACTATGTGGCTTTCTGTCGCAATCGCGGTGAGTTCCTGCATCGTGTGCTCGGCGATCGACCGGTGCGGGTGGTGTACACCAACAGCCTCGCGATGCTTGGCTATTACAGCCGTCTGCCTTACCTGGTGGAATCTTCCGGGCTCACGCAATATTCGATGGCCAAGAAGCAGGTCGCAGAACGCGGTCGCGTTGGCCACGAGAAGGCCGTCAACAAGGACTGGATGACGGCTCACGATGTGCAGATGTATCTATTCCTCGACAAAGAGCCACTGGTCAAGAACGGCGCGCGTCGTTACGACTATGCGCGGCTCGGCGGCCGACTGACGGCGCTGATCTGGATCTATAAGGATGAAGTGGTGGATGCGTTTCGCAATCAGCCGGACATTGATTTCGTACCCATCGAGCTGGTGATGCCGGGCATCGAGGCGAGCCTCGTCAAACAGCCCTATAGCCAGGCCCGCGCCACGCTCGATCTGTTTGAACGCTATTACCTCGATCACGCAGCGCCGCAGTGGGCTGAGACGGCGGCGCGCATGCGTCGCATCGTCGCGGACAAACAAGGTGGGCAGGTGGCGCAGCCATGACAGGTTCGCGCGCGCATGACCGTCGGGTGAGAATAGCGCGATGATCGAGACCGCTGTCATTTCGGGCCGCTCACCGCTGGCCGCCACCATCGCGTTGCTGCGACCGCGCGAGTGGAGCAAGAATATCTTCGTGCTGGCACCGCTGGTGTTCGCCGGTGCCTTCAGCCATGGCACCGCGCTCTATCATGCTGGCCTCGCTTTTGCGCTGTTCTGTATTGCCGCGTCAGCGGTGTATATCGTCAATGACCTGCACGACGTCAGCGAGGATCGCGCCCATCCGGTCAAGCGCAAGAAGCGCCCGCTGGCGGCCGGCGAAATCAGTCCGCGCGCCGCGATTGTGGTGTTGCTGTGCTTGTATGTGCTGCTCGTGCTTGGCTGCTGGCTGCTGCCGCGCGCTGGTGTGATCGTGGTCGGTTATGTGCTGCTCAATATTGCGCACACCTACATGCTCAAGCTGCAACCGGTGATCGACATCTTCTCCATCGCCATCGGTTTCATGCTGCGCGTGTATGCCGGTGCCGAGGCGATCGCGGTGCCGGTATCGCCATGGATGTTTGTCACCACGCTCTGTTTGGCGCTCTACCTGGCCTCAATCAAGCGCCGTCAGGAATTGAACTGGGCCGGTGGCACCGGCCGCGCGGTGTTGAGGCAGTACACCGCGCCGCTGCTCGACCGCTTTGCGCAGATGGCCGCGACCGGCGCCTTGCTGTTCTACAGCATGTTCGTGGTGACGACGCGACAGGAACTGGTGTTCACCATACCCTTCGTGTTGTTCGGTCTGTTCCGCTATCAATGGCTGGTGGAAGTGCGAGAGGCCGGTGAGTCGCCGGCCGATGCACTGTTGGGCGACTGGCAGTTGATTCTGACCGTGGTGTTCTGGCTCGCCATGTGTGCCTACGCTATCGGGCGACGGATGACTTGAGGCGTGCCCCGCGCCGGACACTTCTGTCGCGAGGGGGCGCTGGTGTATGGTCGCGTTGTTGATCGCAACCGAGCTCCATCCCTCCAGGAAAGCCTTGATGAAATACTGCCCGCAATGTGCAAAACCGCTGATGCGTCTGCCGCTCGGCGGCCGTGAACGTCCGGCCTGTCCCGATGCCCGTTGCGGCTTCGTGCACTGGAACAATCCCATCCCGGTGGTGGCCGCTATCGTCGAACACGAGGACCACGTCGCGCTGGTGCGTAACGTCGGCTGGCCCGAGCATTGGTTTGGCCTGGTGACCGGCTTTTTGGAGTCCGGCGAAATGCCAGAGGAAGGCGTGCTGCGCGAAGTCCAGGAGGAGTTGGGCCTAGCGGCCGAGCTTAAGTCCTACGTCGGCATGTATGAGTTCTATCGCAGCAACCAGCTGCTGATCGCCTACCACGTCACCGTGCCGAGCAAGGAGGTGAAACTCGATCGCCACGAGATAGCCGACAGCAAGTGGGTGCACATCGAAGAGGTCAAACCCTGGACCGCCGGCACCGGCAAGGCGCTGCGCGACTGGCTGCGCCAGCGCGGCATTGAGCGCGAGATGGTGGATTTTGATCGGGTGAAGTACTGAGGAACGCGCGATTGTGGGCCAGACTTCAGTCTGACATTCAGATGCCGGAACGGACGATGATGGCGCCCCTTGGAATGTCAGACTGAAGTCTGACCCACAATGAATTCAAGTTGCCGGCGGTACCGGGTCGCACCCTGAGCCACCCCACGGGTGGCAACGCAGCAGGCGGTGGACCGCGAGCCGCCCACCACGCAAGAGCCCATGCACCCGCAGTGCCTCGGCGGCGTATTCAGAACAGCTCGGCAGGTAGCGGCAGCGCGGCCCCAGCAGTGGCGAAAGCGTGACGCGATAGGCCTGAATCAACACCAGCACGCCACGCACCGGCCAGGCCGGGCGCGGGGTATCAGTCTCAGGCGTGGTGGGCATCCGGCGATTCGTAGCCCGACTTGGCGAAGCGCTGACTGCAGTAGTAGCAGTCCACATGGCGACGCCCTTCAAAAGGCAGATAGATCTTCGGATGACCGAGCGAGCCACCGCCGCCGTCACAGCCGATTTCCTCGGTTTTGTCGTCGACGATCTTGATTTCGCGGGGCCTGGTACTCACGAATGCGCTCAGCCTGTTGGACCGGTTGGAAGAGAGTGCCGCTTAGAGCAGCGGTGGTTCGTATTCTATAGTATCTATCAGCCGTGCATGGAACCCATGGACGGCACCGGCCATCGGCGCCGGCACACCACATCCGCGAGGGCAAGACATGGCTAAGGTATCGATGAATTCACCGGTCAATATGAGCGCTGACGAACTATGGAAAATGATCGGGCAGTTCAACGCACTGCCGGACTGGCATCCGGCCGTGAGCAGCAGCAAGCTCGAGGACGGCGGCAAGCTGCGTCGACTGTCGCTGCTGGGCGGCGCCGAAATCGTCGAGCGCCTGGAGAAGATCGACGATGGTGACCGCATGTATCGCTATAGCATCGTCAGCGGCCCGCTGCCGGTCGCCAATTACACCGCCACGTTGCGCATCAAGGACGATGGCAAGGGCAAGTCCACCATCGAATGGTCGAGCGAATTCGATCCGGCCGGCGCCAGCGAGACCGATGCCACCGCAGCCGTTCAGGACGTCTTCAAGATGGGCCTCGATAACCTGCGCAAAATGTTTGGCGGCTGAGGCCGCTAAAGGCGAATTATCCCCGCAGGTGAGTGCACGGCAGTGAATGATCTTCGATATTCCAGTGACCATGTCTGGCTGCGGCTCGACGACGACGGCATGGCGACCGTCGGCGTCACCGACTATGCCCAGACCGAGCTAGGTGACGTGATCGCGGTCGAGGCGCCCGAGGTTGAGCGCGATATCGTCGTCAATGAAGAGATCGGCATGCTCGAGGCTGACGATGGCAACTTCGAACTCAAGGCCCCGACCAGCGGCAACGTGGTCGAGGTCAATGAGGCGGTGCTGGAGAAACCTGAACTCATCAACGAATCGCCGTTTGACGATGGCTGGATTTTCCGCATGAACGTCGACGATGAGGAAGCACTCGACGACCTCATGGACGAAGAAGATTACGCCGACTATCTCGACTCCTTGAGCTGAGGGACGCTCGCCGGCGGTTGCCAGTCGCGCAGATGGCGGGCGATGTTCTCGCCCACCCAGATCTGCGGCTCGGAAGCTTCCTTCATTTCGTGCCGCTCGCGCACCTGGATAGCTGCGGCGGCTTCAGCAAAGGCCTTGACGAAGCTGGTGGTGTGCATCATCGCCTGGCCGAAATAGGCCTCGCCGAAATAGGTCCAGTCGCGCTCTGCACCGCAACCGAAGGACGAGCGGTCGCGCGCCGAGGCGGTGATCACGATGCTGTCCGGTGATTTCAAGCCGTCGATGAAGCCGCCTGAATAGCAGGCCGAAATGATGATCACTCGATAGCGGATGCCGGCCTGATCGAAACTCGAACGGATATCTTCGGCGTAGATGTCGTTCAAGCCCAGCGCGTCGAATTCCACTGCCAGTGATGAATCCTCGTTACCGTGTGAGGTCAGGAACAACACTGCGACATCGTCGTTCACATCCATCACATGGCCGAGTGCTGCGGCCACGCGCGCCAGATTGTGGCGATTGGCGAGCGGAAATTCGTCCACCGTATTCTGGTTGTTGATGAGCGTCAGGGTGCGGCCAACCAGCCCCAGGCGTTGCTCGACAATATGGCGCACCGCCAGCACCTCGCGCATGAAGACATCCTGCCCGGCGTAGGCCGCCATGCCGACGAAATAGAGATCGGTCTGGCCCGGCGTCTGCGGGCGCAGCTTGATGATCTCGGCGTCGAGCATTTCCTGCTGTTGGTAATAGACGGTTTCGACGTCGACACCCGGCTCCTCGCTGTCGGCCTGGTAGAAGAGTGGCGAATCGGGTAGCCATTGATACAAGGCGGCCAAGGTCGCGCCATAGCAGGCCACCGCCAACACGCGTCGCCACACCGAGATGTTGAACGCTTGTAGCGCCAGCGATCGCCACAGCAAGGTGCAGTACCACAGCAGTGCGCTGCTGTAGAAGACCAGGGTATAGGGTGTGTCGATATCGAGGGCGAATTGATTGGAGACATATTCGATGGCGCGACACAGCGCCCAGATCGGCAGCCCCGCACTGCATTGCACGACGATGAGATAGGCGAACCCGGCGCGACCGACACATAGCCAGGCACTGAAGGCGAGGGCGGCGAGCCACAGATGCATGCGCGTGGCTTGCGCCATCAAGCCCCAGATCCAGAAGCTCGCGTCTGCGCCCGCCGTCAGGCGTTCGACGCTGGCGGTGGCACACCAGCTCAGCAGCAGCAGGAGCAACGCTTGGGTGATGCTCGCGTCGAAGGCATCGGCGTTCAGTGGTCGGCCACGCGCGAGACGTGCGCCGGCGGCGATGTTATGCACCAGCGCCATCATCGCGCCACGGCGGGCCGGGCTGGTGTCATGCGCGGTGGAGATGTCGCTCATGCGTGAGAAATTAAACCTCGATGAAGGCGGGTACCATGCAGGCGGCTTCGAGCGATGCTATAGAAATCCGCGCACAGGGTCGACCGCGTTACCCGCCGCGCAAAGGCCGGCATTTTATGGAATCATGCATGTTGATCTTGAGTCACGGAATTCCAGCATGTTGACCGCTGAAGGTAAACGCAGCCTGCGCGCCCAAGCGCATCACTTGAAGCCGGTCGTGTTGATCGGGCAGCACGGCCTGAGCGACGCCGTGATCGCCGAAATTGGCATCGCGCTCGACGCCCATGAGTTGATCAAGATTCGTTTTCGCGGCACTGAACGCGAGGCGCGTGAAGCCGACATTGCGCGCGTCTGCGCGACGCTGGCGGCAGAATTCGTAGCCAGCATTGGCGGCACGGCGGTGTTGTTCCGACATCGACCCGAGCCCAAGCCCAAGGCAAAAGCAAAGCCTAAGGCGAAAGTGAAACCCAGAACGCGGGCCGGTGCGGTGCGCAATCGCAACAGGGGGCGCGATGAAATCTGATCTGGTAGTGCTGGGCTCCGGGCCGGGCGGTTATTCAGCGGCGTTTCGCGCCGCCGATCTTGGTTTGAACGTGGTGCTGGTGGAGCGCGATGAGACGCTCGGCGGTGTGTGTTTGAACGTTGGCTGCATTCCGTCCAAGGCGCTCCTGCACGCGGCCAAGGTGATTGCCGATGCGCGTGACATGGCCGCCCATGGCGTGCACTTCGGCGCGCCGCGCATTGAACTCGACGCGTTGCGCAGCTGGAAGGGCAAGGTGGTCGGGCAATTGACCAAGGGCCTGGAAGGGCTGGCCAAGCAGCGTAAGGTGGAAGTGGTCAAGGGCGTCGGCAGTTTCACTTCGCCGCATACCCTCGACGTTACGGGCGCCCAAGGCACCACCACGATCGAATTCAAACAGGCCATCATCGCCGCCGGCTCCGAGCCGATGAGGCTGCCGAGCATGCCCGATGACCCGCGTGTGATCGATTCGACCGGCGCACTGGCCTTGCCCGATATTCCCGCGCGCCTGCTGGTCATCGGCGGTGGCATCATCGGTCTTGAGATGGCGACGGTCTATATGGAGCTCGGCGCCAAGGTCACGGTCGTCGAGTTGACACCTGATCTCATGCCCGGCGCCGATCGCGATCTGGTCAAGCCGCTGGAGAAGCGCTTGAAGATGGGTCTCGCCGGCATCATGACCGGCATCAAAGTGACCAAGGTCGAGGCGGGCGCGCACGAATTGACCGTGCATTTCGAGGGCGCGGGCGCGCCGGCCACGGCCGCCTTCGATCGCGTGCTGGTGGCGGTCGGCCGGCGACCGAACGGCGGGAGCATCGGCGCCGATAAAGCCGGTGTGGTGGTCGACGCGCGCGGTTTCATCGCCGTCGACAAGCAGATGCGCACCAACGTCCAGCATATCTTCGCCATCGGCGATATCGTCGGTCAGCCCATGCTGGCCCACAAGGCGACCCACGAAGGCAAGGTCGCGGCCGAAGTCGCGGCGGGACACAAGGCCGCTTTCGATGCGCGCGTGATCCCTTCGGTCGCCTATACCGATCCGGAAGTGGCCTGGGTAGGCGTGACCGAGACCGAGGCCAAGGCCCGTGGCCTCAACGTCGAGAAGGGCGCTTTCCCATGGGCGGCGAGCGGGCGTGCCTTGTCGCTGGGGCGCAGCGAAGGCCTGACCAAGCTCATCATCGATCCGCAAGACGGTCGCGTGATCGGCGCCGGTATCGTCGGTCCGGGCGCTGGCGATTTGATCGCCGAGGTCGCATTGGCCATCGAGATGGGCTGCGATGCCGAGGACATCAGCCTCACCATTCATCCCCATCCGACTTTGTCGGAAACGGTGGCGATGGCGGCCGAGATGTGGAGCGGCACCATCACTGATCTCTACGTGCCGAAGAAGCGCTGAATACCGATAGGGAAGGTGCGCAGCTTGACAGCTCTGCGCGTCGTCCTTAGAGTTCGCGGCATCAATGCTGCAACGCAACAAAGACCTCAACGCACGGTTTTTATGCTTCCATTGCAGTGACGAATACGCACGCGGGGAGCCACGCCATGAATTCCAATACGCCGTTCGCTGATCTGCCGAGCCCGCTCGATCTCGCCGAAGCGGTAGGCAATATCAGCGCCCAGTCCAAGGCCTTGCTCAAGAAATTCTTTGAGGGTCATAGCGCGCAGGAGATGAGCGACCTCGACCCAGCCGGCATCCTGCCCGCCTTCGCGGCCTTTACCGAAAGCCTGACCCGCGACCCGTCGCGTCTGCTCGAAGCGCAGTTCAATGCCTGGAACACCTACATGCAGATCTGGCAGACGACAGCCCAGCGCATGTTCGGCATGGAGGCCGAGGTGGTAGTGCCTACGCCCAAGGAAGACCGCCGCTTCAAGTCCGAGGATTGGGATAAGAATCCGCTGTTCGATTACATCAAGCAGACCTATCTCGCCACCGCCGGCCTCATGCAAGGCCTGGTCACCGGCGCCGACGACATGGATGAGAAGACCGTCAAGAAGCTCGAGTTCTATACCAAACAATATCTCGATGCGATCGCGCCGACCAATTTTGCGTTGACCAATCCGCAGGTTCTGCACGCGACCGTCGAGACCGGCGGGCGCAATCTGCTCGATGGCTTGAAGAACTTCCTGGCCGACATCGATCCGAAAGACGGCAAGCTCAAGACCCGCATGGTCGACACCAGTGCCTTTGAGCTGGGCAAGAACGTCGCGATATCACCGGGCAAGATTGTTTATCAGAACGAGCTTATGCAGCTCATTCAGTACACGCCGAGCACCGAACAAGTTTATCGTCGGCCGTTATTGATCATTCCGCCGTGGATCAACAAGTACTACATCCTCGATCTGCAGCCGCGCAATTCCTTCATCAAATGGGCGGTCGATCAAGGCCTGACGGTGTTCGTGATCTCGTGGGTCAATCCCGATGAGAGTCTGGCGGAAATGGATTTCGACGACTATGTGCGCCAAGGGCCGATGGCGGCGCTTGATGCGGTTGAAGCTGCCACGGGCGAGCGTTCGGTGAACGTGATCGGCTATTGCCTGGGCGGCACCTTACTTGGCGCAACGCTTGCCCTCATGCAGGCGCGTGGTGACGAGCGCATCAATGCCGCGACTTTCTTCACCGCCATGCTCGACTTCGCCGAGCCCGGTGACTTAGGTGTGTTCATCGACGAAGGGCAGCTGCAGGGCATCGAGCAGACCATGCAGGAAAAGGGCTATCTCGATGGTGCCGAGATGGCGACCACTTTCAACATGCTGCGCGCGAACGATCTGATCTGGTCGTTCGTGGTGAACAACTATCTGCTCGGCAAGCAGCCGATGGCCTTCGACCTCTTGTATTGGAATTCCGATTCAACGCGTATGCCGGCGCGCATGCACAGCACCTATCTGCGAAAAATGTACTTGCAGAATCAGTTCTGCAAACCCAACGGCATGAGCGTCGATGGCACGCCCATCGATCTGCGTCAGGTGCGTATTCCGACCTGCTTCGTGTCGGCGATGGAAGATCACATCGCGCCGTGGAAATCGACTTACGCGGGTGCGCGACTGTTCCAGGGCCCGGTCAAGTTCATCCTCGGCAAGGCTGGTCATGTGGCGGGCATCATCAATCCGCCGGGGCCACGTCAATATGGCTATTTCACCGGCCCGCCGCCGCGTGACATGACGGCCGACGAATGGTTGGACAAGGCACAGGCGCATGACGCCTCGTGGTGGAACGAGTGGACGCAGTGGATAGCGGAGTTAAGCGGCGAGAAAGTGGCGGCGCGAGTGCCCGGTGCGGGCAAGCTCAAGGTGCTTGAAGACGCGCCTGGCAGTTACGTGTCGCGCCGTCTGGCGGCGTCCTGAACGCTCAAGCGTTCGGCATGAGAATGGCGATGAATTCCGAGACTTCGGTGTCGACGCGCTGCATCAAGTCCTCGATGGTTTCCTCGGTGGTGCCGGTCAGCGCGATGGCGGTTGCGTCATAGTCTGGCACCGGTTCGCTGTCGGCGTCCTGCCACACTGCGGCACGCGCGGTGGTGGCGGCGACATGCATCACTGCGGCGAAGGGTTGATCCGCGTGGGCGACGTCCGCGATCACTTGTGTATGTAAAGCCACCGGTTGCACGAGAGCCGGCGGCAGATTCCATTGCCGCAACAGTTCCGCGCCGACATCGGCATAGTCGAAACCCAGCAACTCCTGTTGCATGACGTGGTAGGGCCGCTCCTTAGCACGGGCCGATAGCGCGCATTCCGTATAAAGCTGCGGCAACTGATGAGCGATGATCAGATTGCCGATGTTGTGCATGAGGCCTGCGATGAACAAACGCTGCGGTGCCGGCAGCGAACAGCTGATGGCGAGATGCCGTGCGCAGACGGCGGTGTAGACGCTCATCCGCCAGAAATCGAAGATGTCGAACATCTCGTTCTTGAGTCGCGTCAGCGAGCCGACCGCCGACGTCGCGAGCGCGATGTCGTGGATCTGCGAGAGACCCAGCACTCGCACCGCGTGGTCGATGGAATCGACGCGCGAAGCCAATGCGAGATAGGCGCTGTTGGCGAGACGCAGTACGCGGCCGGTCAAGGCCGGGTCGCTGGTCACCACTTCGCTGATCGCGCGCAGCGACGCACCGGGATCGTCCACGATCTCGCGGATGCGCACATAAGCCTGCGGCAATGGCACCAGGTCGAGCATGCCGTCAACCAGGGCCGCTACCGGTGACATCGTCTGTGCTTCTAAGGGTGTAGCCATGAGCCGGCTATCGGCAGCGATTTTCCGGGCTTGAATCCAAGCCCGGAATCGAACCGATGGGAATGTGCGCGAAGCCGCAGTGCGAGGCGCGGCCGCGCGCTTGCTGGAGCGGGTCGATGGGTATGAAATGAGCTTGGCCTTGTCGGCCGAAGCCGCCGGTACGCGAGTCCCCATGCCTCTATCTAGCGATGTTCAAGTCCCGGAATCCGGCGCCCTTGCACGGCTGCGCGGCGCCGCAGTGGAAGGTGACCTGGAGGCCTGCTGTCAGCTTGGCCGCTGCTATGCCCGTGGCTGGGGTGGGCCGCGTGACGAGCGACAGGCTTTCCATTGGTTTCTGCGCGCCGCGCGCGGTGGTCACGACGAAGCGGCATTCCGCGCCGCGCGTTTGCTATTGGGCAAGGCCGGGCCGGCGGACAGCGCTGAAGACGTACGCTATGCCCTGCAAAGGGCAGCCTATGGCGGTCACATCGAGGCTCAAGCGCTACTTGGCTGGTGCCATCAGCGTGGGCGTCTGGTCGAGAGCCTCGACCAGCGTGCCGCCATCGAGTGGCTGCAACGCGCGGCCCAGGCCGGCAGCGCTAGCGGACGATATTTTCTTGCGCTCAATTTGCAACAGGGCTTGGGTGTCCATCGTGACGAATGCGCGGCGGTGGTTCTGCTGGAACTGGCTGCTGAACAAGGCGATGTACGTGCCCAGCTCGCCCTGGGTCGTGCGCTCAGCGAAGGACGCGGTGTGCCGCGCGATGCCGCTGCCGCGTTAGCCTGGTACCGCATTGCCGCCTCGCGCGGCTATGGGCGGGCGCAATACCACCTCGGCCTGTTGCTGGCGGGCGGTGCCGCACCTGACCAGGATGACGAGGAAGCGGCCTGTTGGATTCATGCCGCTGCCGAGCAAGGTTTGGCCAAGGCGCAATACACGCTCGCATCGCTCTATGAGCGCGGCTTCGGTTTACCGCAGGACCTGCATGCCGCGCAGTCATGGCTGGAGCGCGCCGCCCGCGCCGGCCACGTTAAATCCCAGTGGCGTCTCAGTCGCTGGCTGAAACGCGCAGGGCAGAGTGCCGTCGCCTTGCGTTGGCTGGAGGCGGCAGCCGAGGGCGGTTATGGACCCGCCCAGTTCAGCCTCGCGCGTCACCACCTCAAGCTTGGGACCGACAGCGCCCGCTTGCCCGCCTATCTATGGTTCTGTCGCGCGGCGGTGTCAGGTCATGTGCAAGCGATCTATTGCGTGGGTGTATGTCACTACCAAGGCGTCGGCACCGAGCGTGACTCGATCGAAGCCTACCGCTGGTTTCAGCACGCCGGGATGCTGGGTTCGAGCGCAGCGCTGGAAGCGATGGCGAAACTCGCGGGCAGATCGGGACCCGCTCAGCTAACGCAGGTGCGAGGTCCGGCGGCATAAGCCTCTCCGCTTGCGCTTAACAGCGCTGAAAAGGGCGGACAATCATCGTCAATACGGTATACTCGCGGCCCGCGCGGTGGGGTGCTATCCGCCCCACTCGATGAGCCAGCGGTCACGCGGGCGAATCCAATCAGTTGTCCAGCAGCGCATGGCGCTGCCGATAGCTGAAGCAACCAGTCACGGAGAGGTGGCAGAGTGGTCGAATGCGGCTGACTCGAAATCAGTTGTACGTTTGCGCGTACCGGGGGTTCGAATCCCTCCCTCTCCGCCATCACCTAAACAATTGATATTAAAGAGATTTTAACCCTTTATATCAAGCGCGAATCCCGCCTGTTTTCCGTCGCTTGCAGGCCCCCGTAGCACACCTCTCGTCCACAG
>JAYWAC010000031.1:0-19377 GCA_043782755.1 Pseudomonadota bacterium
ACACGGTGGTGGCGGCAATGCCTGGAACGGCATCACCTATGATCCGGCCTATAACCAGGTGTTGGTCGGCACCGGTAACGGCTCGCCGTGGAATCAGAAGATCCGCAGCCCTGGCGGTGGCGACAATCTGTTCCTGTGTTCGATCGTCGCGCTCGATGCCGACACCGGCGAATACAAATGGCACTACCAGACCAATCCCGGCGAGACCTGGGATTACAACTCCAATATGGACATCGTGTTGGCCGACGTGAAATACGGCGGCCAGACCATCAAGGCCTTGTTGCATGCACCGAAGAACGGCTTCTTCTATGTCATCAATCGCGCCAATGGCGAACTGTTATCGGCGGAGAAATTCGCCAAGGTAACCTGGGCCGAACGCATCGATCTCAAGACCGGCCGACCGGTAGAGATCAAGGGCGCGCGCTACGAAGACGGCAAGGCCACCGTGTGGCCGAGCGCCTTCGGCGCGCATAGCTGGCATGCGATGTCCTACAACCCCAACACCGGCCTGGTCTACATCCCGGTCATCGAAATGCCTGGCGTGTTCGAAGACACCGGCATGGATCTGCCGAACTGGAAGTCGCCCCACTTCTACATCGACCCGGGCGTGCTGTTCGGCGGCAGCGATACACCGAAAGACTACAGCACCGCCTCGCTGCTGGCCTGGGATCCGATCAAACAGAAGAAAGTGTGGTCACTGCCGCTGCCGCCCAACTGGAACCCCGGCACTATGACGACCAAGGGCAATCTGGTGTTCGAAGGTCGCGCCGATGGTGAATTCGATGCCTACAACGCGACCAATGGCGACAAGCTGTGGTCGGTCAATCTCGGCTCGGGAATATCCTCACCGCCGATTACTTATACGGTGGACGGCAAGCAGTACATCTCGCTGCTGGTCGGTTGGGGCGGCGGCGGTACGCTGCTCGGCTCGTTGGCCGCGCAACATGGTTGGAAGTACAAGGTCCATCCGCGCCGCTTGTTCACCTTCGTGCTCGATGGCAAGACGCCCATTCCCCCCTCGCCGCCACCGGCTTTTGCCACGCCCATCGATGTGCCGGGCTTCAAGGTAGACGAGGCGCTCGCCAAGCAAGGTCAGGAACTCTTTACCCATTCCTGCATGTGGTGTCATGGCGGCGCGGCGGTGTCGGGCGGCACCACGCCGGATCTCAGGGAATCGCCGATCCCGACCAGTCGCGAAGCCTTCAAGGACGTGGTGGTCAAAGGCGTACGGCTCGCCAATGGCATGCCGCGCTTTGGCGAGTTCACTGACCAGCAGGTCGATGGACTCATGCACTACATCCGCCAGCAGGCGCGCTTGGCGGTGACCGCGACAGCGACAGCGAAGAAATAAAGACCCTTTGCAACCCGCATGTCGAAGCCACAAGGATTTGCTCAATGACCGACAGCACTGATCAAACCTTGGGCTTCGCTTGCGCGCAGGACCCACCTCTGCCCTATCTCGCACGCATTCGCGCGTATTACAGCGCGCTCGGCTATGGCGCGCCCTATCGCTGGGCGCAGTACCTCGATGTGCCCTTCACGCCGCTCGCCAAACTGCTGGCCGAGATGACCGTCGGTCTCATCACCACCGCCGCGCCCTGTCAAGCCGACAAAGGTGATCAGGGGCCGGGCGCGCCCTATAACGCGAGCGCCAAGTTCTTCACCGTCTACTCGGGAGATACGGCGGTCGATCACGATCTGCGCATCTCGCACCTCAGTTACGATCGTCAGCACAGCACGGCGCAAGACATCAACAGCTGGTTTCCGCTGCCCGCGCTGCGCCGTGCGGCGGCGCGCGGACGCATCGGCAAACTCGCAGCGCGCTTTCATGGCGTGCCGACCAATCGCTCCCATCACACCACCCTGGATATCGATTGCATGGCACTGCTCGCGCGCTGTCGCGAGGACGGTGTCGATGCGGTCTTGCTGGTCGCGAACTGACCGGTCTGTCACCAGACCGTGAGTCTGGCAGCCAGGGTACTCGAAGCCCACGGCATCGCGACCGTGGTGCTCGGTTGCGCCAGGGACATCGTCGAACGGGTTGGCGTGCCGCGTTTTCTGTTCAGCGATTTTCCGCTGGGTAATGCCGCCGGACGCCCGCATGACAGATCTTCTCAGGACCACACGCTGGAACTCGCATTGCAAGTATTGGCGTCCGCGCCAGGCCCGCGCACCACACTGCAATCACCCTTGCGCTGGTCGGATGATTCGAGCTGGAAGCTCGACTATTCCAACATCGCGCGACTCTCGGTGGAAGAGATAGCCAGACGTCGCGCGGAATTCGATGTGCAGAGAACAATTGCCAAGAGCGTAAAAGCGCGGGACACCGATCAAGGGTGAATACCGTAACGCCGTCGCTGGTCGCGCCTACCGCGACCAGCCCCGCGCCGGCCAGTATCACGCGCAGCATCGTCGCCGCTGGACCTGCGCTGTTCCTCCTCGGCGTGCACATCACGCTCTACTTTCCCTTCATCGCCGACGACGCGCTGATCTCGCTGCGTTATGCCGAGCGCTTCGTGCAAGGTCTCGGCCTGACCTGGACCGATGGCGAACGGGTCGAAGGCTATTCGAATCTGTTATGGGTATTGGCCACTGCGCTGCTCAACGCGGGCGGTGTCGATCTCATCACCGCCGCGCGGCTACTCGGCGTGCTCGGCATGGCGGGCGCTCTTTTGTGCGTAGCGCGTTGCACGAGCCGCGACGACTGGCGCGTATGCGCGGGCGGTACGCTGGCCGCCAGTTGTCTCGCCAGCGCAGGGCCAATAGCAGTGTGGGCTATCGGCGGACTGGAGCAGGCTCTCGTCGCTTTGTTGCTCGCCATCGCACTGCTCGAAGCCGATAAATTCATCACCGCCCCGCGCCATGCGCGCGCCTGGCGCTGCGCCTTGCCTCTCGCTGCACTGTGCCTGACGCGACCGGATAGCCCGGTGCTAGTGACCGGCCTGCTGTTCGGTCTGTGGTGTGGGCTGGGATGGCGCGGCCTCATGAAGTCGCTAGGCATCGGTCTGTTGGCCGCGATAGCGGTCGTCGCCCAGCTCGCCTTCCGGCTGTCCTACTACGGTGAATGGGTGCCGAACTCCGCGCGCGCGAAACTCGCCTTCACGTTCGACCGTCTCGTACAGGGCGTGATCTATGTCCTCGATGCGGTGCTGCATCTGTGGCCGCTATGCGTGCTGGCTCTGCTGTTGCTGGTGGTGGCGCGTCGAGAGTTCAGACGTCTGCTGCCGCCGCTGGGTGTGATCGTGCTGTGGACGGCTTATGTCGCCACCATCGGCGGTGACATTTTTCCGGCCCGTCGTCACATCGTGCCGCTGCTAGTGGCCGTGGGGCTGATCATCGCCATCGGCCTGCGTCATGCCTTTGCACACCGGCGCTCATTGCGCTTGATGTTGCCCGTCACCGTGCTCGCCATGGCCTTACAGATCTCCCTCACCGGCCGCGATCCGCAGAACTTTCTCGCCACCACCGAGAACTGGGAATGGGATGGCGAAGTGATAGGCCAGTTGTTGCAGCGTGCCTATCACGCCGAGCAGCCGCTGCTGGCCGTCGATGCCGCCGGCTGTCTAGCCTATTTCTCCCGTCTCCCCGCGCTGGACATGCTCGGCATCAATGATCGTTTCCTCGCCAGCCATCCGCCACCGGACTTCGGTCATGACCGCGCCGGCCATGAACTCGGCAGCGGCGAATATGTGATGTCGCGCGCACCGGACCTAGTCTTGCCCTGTCTCCCGCAGGGCGCCACCCATGGCTGTTACCGCAGCGGTCGCGAGCTGCTGACGCGCGAGGATTTTCGCGCGCACTACCGCTTGTTGAATTTTGAAGGTCGCACGCCCTACACCTTTCGCTCGCAGATCTTCGTGCGCACCGATGGCCGCATCGGCATCCGCAGTAGCCAAGCCAGTGTCGATATTCCCGGTCATTTCTTCGCGCTCGGTAGTGCGGTCACGACCCTCGACAAGGAAGGTCGCGTGGGCGTTGCTCTGAAACCTCAGCAAGCAGTCGGCCTGCAGATCGCCGGGCTGACGGCGCAGGAGTGGGTGGCGCGTGTCGAGAGCAGCAACGAAGCAAGAGCGGCGCTCGCTGACGGGCAAGTGATCCTGACCGCAGGTCGCGACGGCGCCCATGTGCGGCATGTGTGGGTGAGTCGACGGGTGGGAAATTAAATTGTGACCTGATTGGTAACGCGGACCATTGGCATGGAACATCGGGCCGACATGCGGGCCGAACCTCATATTTCATGCACTGGCGCGTGTTATCTGCAAGCTGCCGCGACCTGTGCACGTTTGATCCTGAAGGCGCATATGCCGAGCACCCATCACAATGGAAACTCCCATGACACACGACACCGCACCGTCTGACAATCCCAGGCCGACATCGACCACCGAGACGGAGCTACCGCCCTGCCCAGGACGCCGCGCCGCACTCGGATGCGCGCTTGCTTTCGGTATCGCCACCGTGCTCGCCGAAAGCGCCGAAGCGGCCACCGCCAAGTACTACTCCGCCGGCACCGCCAAATCCTATGGGCTGAACAAGCCCAAGCTGGTGAAGTTTCTCGGTGGCCAGGCAGCGGTGTATGTCACCAAGGTCTCGGCCACCGGCTGGCGATGTCTATGGGCAGGATGCACGCACGAGAGCTGTCTGGTGAGCTGGCAGACCAACCATTCCCAGTATTACTGCCCGTGTCACGGCGCGAGATTCTCGAGCACCGGTAAAGTGCTCGCAGGTCCGACCCAACAAGCGCTGTATAAGCTGCCGGTCAAGGTCATCAAGGCCAAGGTGATGGTCGATCTGGCGCCTACTGGTCTGGTCTAGCAGCCGCTCAGCGTTGCGCTTGAGACTGCGTGCGGCGCGCCGTCGGCCAGAAGTATGTCGAACCGCGCGCTGGATAGTTGTTCGTCAGTTGTCCACGCTTCGTTTGCGTCGCTGCGTTATCGCCACAGGCTTCTTCACCGCGCGTTTGGCTTTCACGGCAGGTTTCGCTTTCGTCGCAGCATTGCGCTTGGTCGCTGCCGGCATGCGTTTCGGCGCCGACTTCTTTTTCCTGTTGCGCTGGGCCTTCCGTGCAGGCGAAGGCGGAGCGGTCTCAATCTCCACGCCGAAGATCTCGCTCAAGTCAGCGTCGTCGATGGCCTTTGCTGTCACGGACGCGCCGGCTCTCGGCGCGCGGACGGCGGAAGCGGTGGCCGCAAGCCTGAGTTCCTGCATGTCGACACCGCGCAAGATGAAGAACAGGTCAGGCGCTTGATCGAGCCGGGCACCGACACCGTAGAGGACGGCCGCGACGTGCTTGCACATCGTGGCCCAATCAGGACAGGAGCAGCCGAGGCTGATCTCCTTTGGCGCGGGGAAGAGTCCGCTGTCGCGTGCCGTGATCGCGGCGAGGATGTCCTGCGATAGCCGGCCTTGCAGCAGGTCGAGCAGATTGATGACTTTGCCGGCAGTGTGTTTCTTGAACGCCTGCCAGCGCTTCGCCGTCAGACGCTTGAAGGTGATGACAATCCGGTAGAGATCGCTACCTTGCACCAGCGCCTCGACCTTGCCGGTCGTGATCTGCAGGTCGATGATCGCGCCATTGCGCAGATAAGTACGACCACGCGGCAGGCGGTTGGCGAAATCGCTGTAGGCGGCAAGATTGTCGCACCAAGCCTTGCCCCAGAACGTCGTGGCGATGCCTTTGCCGGTCAAGTTCACGGGCGCGAGCACGCGACCTTTCTTCGCCAATCGGCGCGCGGCCGCCTGGGCTTTACTCCGTCTGTCGGCGACAGAAACGTAGGGACGATAGGAATACCAGGCCATGAGTTTACTTGCCGTGTATCGGGGCGAATTGTCGAGCCGCGATCATTCACTACTGGCCGACTTGAGATCCAGCGCGACGAAGCGCAACAGCTCGTCATTCGACATCTCGGTCAGCAATTTCTCGGCGCCGCCGGCCGCGCCGAGCACCGCTTCGGCCAAGGCCTGCTTGTCACGGATGAGGGCATCGATGCGTTCCTCGATGGTGCCGCGACAAACAAACTTGTGCACCAGCACGTTCTTGTTCTGGCCAATACGGAACGCCCTGTCAGTGGCCTGGTTTTCGACGGCCGGATTCCACCAGCGATCGAAGTGCAGCACATGGCTGGCGGCGGTGAGATTGAGTCCGGTGCCGCCCGCCTTCAGCGACAACACAAAGAACGGTGGGCCGTCATCGCGCTGGAACGCGTCGACCAGCGTTTGCCGCTGCTTGACCGGCGTCGAGCCGTCGAGGACGAGACCGGGCTGACCGAACAGCTCGCGTAAGTGCGCGGCGAGCGGCCCGGTCATTTCGCGGTACTGGGTAAAGACCAGCACTTTCTCCTGACGGGCAGCGATTTCCTCACACAGCTCAGCGAGCCGCTGGAACTTGCCGCTGTCAGCAGCGGCGTAGTCGTCGTCGCCCAGCCACTGGCTAGGGTGATTGCAGATCTGCTTGAAGCGGGTCAGGAAGGCGAGCACGAGGCCGCGCCGCGCTATGCTTTCGTGCTGGGTCTTAAGCCGCGCCACCAGTTCCTGCACGCTCTTCTCGTAGAGCACCGCCTGGCGCCGGCTGAGCGGGCACCAGGCCGTCAGCTCGGTCTTGTCCGGCAAGTCGGCGATAACGCTGCGATCAGTTTTCAGACGCCGCAACAGATAGGGCCTTACGAGTTGGCGCAGCGGCGCGAAATTCGCCGTGTCGGCAGCCTGCAGGGTTTTCACGTAGCGGGTGAACTCAGGTCCCGAGCCGAGCAGACCGGGATTCAGGAAGTCGTACAAGGACCATAGATCGCCCAAGCGGTTCTCGACCGGCGTGCCGCTGAGCGCGATGCGCGCCCGCGCGCGCAGACCTTTGATCGCGCGGGTCTGGCGCGCGCCGGGATTCTTGATCGCCTGGGCTTCGTCGAGCACCAGCAAGCGCCATTCGCGCGCGGCCATCCAGGTGAGCCGCATGGCCTGGCCATAGGTCGTCACGATGACGTCCTTGTCGGCGAGAAACTTGTCGGCCGTCGTGGCATCGCGCCACAGACCGCCAGGGCTTTCGGCGGGATGCGCAAAGCCTAAGCGCAGTGTCGGCGCGAAGCGTGCGAGTTCGCTTTTCCAATTGGCGAGCAGCGAGGCGGGGGCGATCAGCAAGGTCGGCGCAGACGCACTTATAGTCGGTGCCTTGCGACGTCGCGCGGACGCCGCGCGTGCGCCATCATCAAGCGCGCTGCCATGTTTCAATTGCAACAGCAGCGCGATGACTTGAATGGTCTTGCCAAGACCCATGTCGTCGGCCAGGCACCCGCCGAGTCCGAGACTTTGCAGCAGCCACAGCCATTTCACACCCGTCGCCTGATAGGGTCGCAGCGTGGCGGCGAGATGCCGGTTTGCATCGAATGCCGCGAGCGTGTCCGGCTTGCGTATCGTCTCCAGTGTCTCGCGCAGCCAGCCGTCCGCAGCCACCTCGCTCCAGTCCGTGACGGCGGTCTCTGCTGCGGTACTTTCGCTTAAGCGCACGCCGGCCAGCAGGCGCATACCTTCGAGAAACGAAATGCCATCGCCGGCGGCGTCCTTCTGCACCTGCTGCCAATGCTTCAGCACGCCAGCGAGCTTTTCGCTATCGACCTCGACCCACTGCCCGCGCAACAACACCAGACCACTCTCGGCATTCATCAAGGCCCGCCATTCCGCCGGCGTGAGGGCGGTGCCATCGAGCGTCGCAGCGACCGAGAAATTCAACAACGTTTCAAGCCCGAGCCCCACGCCCTTCACAGCACCGCCGACGCGCACGCTGACCTGCGGGCGCGTGCCGCGACCATTACGCCACCAGTCCGGGATACGCGTGATGATGCCGCTCTGTTCGAGCACCGGCACTTCGCGCAGAAAGACGTGAGCTTGCGCTGGCGTCCACGCTTGCGGCGCAAAGATGTGATGACTGTCGAGCAGCGCGCGGGTCCAGACGCTGTGCGCGGCGGCCAGCTGCACCGGTTCCAGCAGCGCACGCAACGCAGTCTGATTATTCGCGCCAGCGTATTGTTCGAGTGCGCGGGCCAGTGGCAAATGAACGGGCTTATCCTGGGCGGAAAGCCGGTGCGTGTAGGTCGCCATGAAAGCAAACGGGGTGGCCGGCGCGCGCTTGTTCTCAGCGAGATGGAAGGTGACCTTACCGAGCAGATGGAGCGCCGGATGAATGCCTTGCAGCCACGGCTTCAAACCGCCGGCGCTGTGCGCCTCGCGCCGCGCAAGTGCATCCAGTTCCTGCCACAGCTGGGCGAAGATTTCTGGCGCGGCATACTCCGCGCCCCGCATGGCCGGCACGCGCAAGGCGAACGCGGAGAACAATGCCGACGGCGCAGCGATGGCGGCGATTTCCTCGCCATCGTTCACCGTCGGCGTGTGCGCCAGTGCGGTCAAGTAGGCGTCCGCAAAGTCGCGCCAGAACAGCCAGGCCGCCGGCCATGTGTGGGTCTCGCGCCGCCGTGCCGCCAGCGCCAATAGGCCGTGCGCGGAGCTGGTAGCGAAGGCTTGATGGAGCGCTTCGTTTACCGCTACGTGTGCATTCGGCGTTGCTCGTAGCAGCAGGCGACCGTGGGGGGTGAGCGATAAGTCGTGGGGCGTGCTCATGTCAGGTCGAGTGTCAATCGAGCTTCGTCGGCGATGACATTGCGGAAGAGCGAACGACCCCTCTTCCGATCGGTCACGTTCTCGATGCCAACACTTCGACGACCTCGGCTACCACCTGGAACCCGCTCTCATTTGTGTCGGTCAAGACGATCGGACTGAAGTCGGGGTTGACCGGCTTCAGCGTGATCTTCTCGTGGCGCCAGTCGTCGCCCGCTTGCGCCTTCTCGCTTTCGTAGCGCTTGACGGTGTAACGCTGGCTGGTCTCGGGATCGGTGGTGCCCCGCAGCTGGACTAGTACGGTCTTGCCCTGGCGCGTGCCCTCGACGGGCGCGCGAAAGAGGCAGTACGCACCGTCGGGGATCATGGGCTCCATGGACTTGCCGACGACCTGGGCGACAAACATGCCGGGGCGCAGGCGGTGCCTGGTCTCGACGGCGACCCACTCGCATCCCTCCGCCTCAACATGCTGGGGATCACCGAAAGCGCCGGCGGCGACCTTGAGTGGCAGGAGCGGCACGCAGGTGACGTAACGCTTCTCTGGATCAGGCTCGACGATGCGCAGCCGCAGAGGCAGGGCCCCGGGTGTAGCCACCTCGTCCGCATCAACCGTATCGCTGCGTAGCCGGCGGTACGCCTCCGACGCCATCCATGCTGTCACGATTTTCTGAAATGGCGCATCGTTCATGTAGCGTACAAAGATCTCTTCGTTCTGATCCATGCGCTCGACGAACAGGGTCTCCACCAGGTGTTTGAACACCAGCTCGAACTTGTCGCCGGGATTCACGGCGGCCGCTTGCCGCAAACCGTCATCGGCCATCGCCGCTTCGACGATCTGGTCGAAGAAAAGCTGATCCGCGTGATTGAAGTCCGTACCAAAGCGCTCGTTGACGACATCGATGAGCTGCGACAGCTGCACCGGTTGTGGTCGTACCATACCGCTGCCAACTTCTGTCGGGCCGTCGAGGCGACGAGCCTCGCCATCCTGCAGCGAAATCGAACCCTCGCTAATCTTCTGCAGGCGGTAATAATCGAGCCGAACCTCGTCGTCGAATTGATAGCTTGGGCCGCTCTTGCGCCGGGGCAGCTTCGCCGCAAGGTGGCGGAGGAACACATATAGGCGCTCGAGATCCGAGTCCTGATAAGGAATCACCTGGCTCAAGAATCCATAGAGGTTCAGCAAGGCCTGCGCCTTGCCACGCCACAGTTCCGCCTCTTCCTCGTTGTCCTTCTGGCGCATGGTGAAGCGCGAGACCGCCGGATCGAGCGCCGCGTTCATCGCCTGATGGTCCATCGCGCTTTGCCGCTGCTTCGGTGTGAAGTACACAGCGCAAAAACGCTCAAGCTCTTCGTCGAGGTAGATGCCCGAGGCGTCGAGTTCGCCTTTGATTGCGTACATGCGGGCCGGGTCGACTTGCTCGCCCATCTCCGCGCCCTCGTAGTAGACCTTGAAGGCCTCCCGGATCTCCTCGCGATCGTTCACGAAGTCGAGAACGAAGGTGTCTTCCTTGAGCGGATGAATCCGGTTCAAACGCGACAGAGTCTGTACGGCCTGGATACCCGCAAGCCGCTTGTCCACGAACATCGTATGCAACAGCGGTTGATCGAAGCCGGTCTGGTACTTCTCCGCCACGAGCAGCACTTGATACTCCTGCGTGGCAAACCGCTCGGGTAGTTCTTTCTCGGTCACGCCGTGGTTCATGCCGACCTCGGCGTAGGTAACATCGGCGAGCTTGTCATCCGTCACCGTGCCCGAGAATGCCACCAACGACTTGATGTCATAGCCCTTCGCTTGGATATACCGATCAAAGCTTTGCTTGTAGCGCACGGCTTCGAGGCGCGAGCCCGTCACCACCATTGCCTTGGCCCGGCCGCCTATCTTGTGGCGGGTGACAGCCTGGAAGTGCTCGACCATCACCTCTGTTTTCTGGGCAATGTTGACCGCGTGCATCTTCATGAATCGGCCCAAGGCTTGCGCCGCCTTTTTACGTTCGACTTGCGGGTCGTCCTGGCAGGCCAGGAGCAATTTGAAATAGGTCGCATAGCTCGTGTAGTGCTTCAGCACATCGAGGATGAACTCCTCCTCAATCGCCTGCCGCATCGTGTAACGATGCGCGGGCTGCCCATCGCGGCCAAAGACCGCGAGCGTCTTATGCTTGGGCGTGGCGGTGAAAGCGAAGAAGCTCAGGTTCGCCTGCCGGCCGCGCTTGGCCATGCTGCGGAACAGCTCCTCCATGTCGTCGCGGCCTTCCTCGGTCGCGCGCTTCTTCGCTTCGTCTCGCAATCCTTCGCCGCCGAGCACTTCCTTGAGATCGGTCGCCGTCTCACCGCCCTGTGAGCTGTGGGCCTCGTCGATGATGACGGCGCAGCGTCGTATAGCGAGCATGCCCGTGCCGGTCTCACCGCGCTCATCTGCCATCTTGAGTAACTGACGCGAGACGAACGGGAATTTCTGCAAGGTCGTGATGATCACAGGGACGGCATTCACAAGTGCTTCGGCGAGCTGCCGCGAACTCTCGTCGATGCGCTGCACGACTCCGCGCTTGTGCTCGAACTGATAGATGGTGTCTTGAAGTTGCTGGTCGAGCACCACACGGTCGGTGACTACGATGACGCTGTCGAAGATGCGTTGGTTAGCAGCATCATGCAGCGACGCCAGTCGATGCGTGAGCCAGCCGATGGTGTTGCTCTTACCGCTACCAGCAGAGTGCTCAACGAGGTAGTTGCGCCCAACGCCTTCGCTGCGCGCAGCGTCTACGAGCTGGCGCACCGCCTGAAGCTGGTGATAGCGAGGAAAGATCATCGACTCGGTCTTGACCTTGCGCCCCTGCTCGTCGCGTTTCTCGTCGATCTGCAAGTGGATGAAGCGTGCGAGGAGATCTAGCAGGCTATCCCGCTGCAGAACCTCTTCCCATAGGTAAGCCGTGCGATAGGTCCGCCCGGCGGGATCAGGCTGGTTGCCGGCGCCACCATCGCAACCCTTGTTGAACGGCAGGAAGTGCGTCGCCGACCCCGCCAGACGGGTGGTCATCAGCACCGACTCGGTATCCACCGCGAAGTGCACTAGCGTGCGACGCTTGAACTCGAAGATCGGCTCGCGCGGATCGCGGTCCTGCTTGTACTGCCGGCGCGCATCCTCAACCCGCTGGCCGGTAAGCGGGTTCTTCAGCTCCACCGTCGCCACGGGGATGCCGTTCAAGCTCAGCGTCACATCAAGGGACTTCTCGGAGCGCGGCGAAAAGTGAAGCTGCCGGGTCAGTCCCAGGCGGTTCGCAGCGTAGCGTGCTTCGAGTTCGGGGTTCAGTTCATGCGCCGCCTTGAAGAACGCCGCGTGCAGCGTGCGGCCATAGCACTTGAAGCCGTGGCGCAAGGTCGCGAGCGCGCCGTTCTGATCCATCCACTTGCAGACGTCGCTGAGGATCTGCTCACCGGTCTTCTCACCGTGCAGGGCTTCGAGCTTGGCCCACTCTTTCGGCTGGGTTTCGCGGATGAAGGCGAGCAGGGTCTCGGGAAATATCGCGCGCGCGCGGTCGAAGGTATCAGGAGCGATCGGCGTGTAGCCGTGCTGGAGGAGGTGCGCTTCGATGACGGTCTCAAAGGCGGCTTCGGAATGCCTGCTCGTCATACTCCTGACCCCATCAAATCGAACCGGACAGTGAGCTCCCTCAGCATCACGAACGTGTCCTTGTAGGGCACCTGGAATTGAACGCAAGCATCGGGCAAGAGCACGCGGTTTCTCGAATCCGGCCGAGGCTGCTCATTGGTCACGACCACCGTTCCGTGCACCATGGAGTAGGCTACAAGCCAACCGTCCGCCTCGGTCGCGAACTTCGCTTTCGCTCGGTCGAAATACTGGCCGTTGCGCTGAACCCAGAGCATGACGTCGGCGAATGCCGAACTCACGTCGTCGGCGTTAGAATCGTAGAAGAATTCGTCGGGCACCTCATTC
This sequence comes from Pseudomonadota bacterium, assembly GCA_043782755.1. Lineage (GTDB taxonomy): Bacteria > Pseudomonadota > Gammaproteobacteria > JADJYF01. The sequence continues at coordinate 12,548 of JAYWAC010000031.1, forward strand.
ATGACCCACTGCACCAGATCTTCTTCCCTCCGCCCCGAAAGCAACTCGTTCCTGATGCGGTCAATGCTTCGAACGCTGCCTTGTTGGAACGCGCGGAGAATTCCATTCCAGAATCCGGGACAGATGTCGAAGGCGTAGTAAGCGTTCTTGGCAGCAATGAACACGTCTGAATCCAGGACAAACGGTACAGGTGTGGTCATGGGAGGTCTATCCCGAGCCGCTTGGCGTACTCCTGGAAAGCACCACCGCGAAGCCCGGTGAGATTGTAGGCCTCCCTGAAACTCAACCGACCCCCCATTGCGGCCCGGATGACACTGGTCGCGAAAGTTGCCCCAACCCGTGTGTTCTGATTGTTGTAGAAGTCGCCTCCGCCGGTTGCTTTGGGTCGCTGCCGTTCGCGCTTCGTGTACGCGTTGTAGAAGTCGAAGAACGTTTCGCGATTCACCAGGCGCAAATCCATCGCGCGGCGCCCGGCGACGATCGGACTGACCTTGAAGTACCGCGCGACCCGTTCGAACGGGTCTGGCATGCCCTTCACCTCGCGCCAGCGCTCCTTCAATTCTCGAGCCGGCACCAGAAACTCGGCCGCCGCCTGGTCGCAGAACTTCTCGATGCGATCGTTTCCGGGAAAGATGCCTTCGAATCCGGAGATACCTTCTCCCTCCGATCCGAGCCAGACGTGTGCGAGCTCGTGCGCCAACGTGAACATCTGCGCAGATTTCGCATCGGCACCGTTGACGAAGATAAGGGGCGCGTAGCCGTCCGTCAGCGCGAAGCCACGGAACTCCTCCACTTCGAGCTTGCGATGCGTGTTGTTGCCGACAACTCCGTTGACGACTGCCATGACGCCCAGGCCCTCAATGCGCCGGCGCAGCTCGCTGACCGCTTCTTCCCAGCTCGGCACCTCACCAGCCCATCCATCACCGAGGCCAACGGTTCGCCGCATTTCCTGTCCAACCGCCATCGGCTCATCATTCAGACGAGCATTGCCCACGAACTCCAGCGGGTCCGCCTCGCCTTCCAGGCGCTCCTCGCGGAGCCAATCCTGCCGACGCTGCATCGCGTAGATAGTGTCGAGGAGGTCGGGACTAGGACGTGCCGGGCGATGCGCCAGGGTTCGAAGGTCCGGGATCGGTAGCCGCTCGTCGGGTGGCTCTGCAAGAAACAGGAACCCGAAGGGGGTGTGTGTGGCCCTGGCGAACGCCTCGAGCTGCTTAATAGTCGGCTGCTTCTCGCCGCGCTCCCAGGCCGGAAGCTGGGGGATTCGATGAGACAAGGACCCGATGTCGAAGCCGGCACGCTCGCACGCCCAGCGCAACATCGTCGGCCTGACAGCGACGCGCGTCATGCGATGACCTCGGGGACTTCAAGCTGTCCAGTCACTGCAGCGGCGATGAGGGCGGAGCGGCGTTCTTTAATGAGTTCGATTGTCCGCTCGGTCGCAGCACGCACAGCATAGAGCTTCGAGGTTTCCGTCGCTAAATGACTGACAATCGCGCCCTGCTCGCCAAAACCTGGCAACGGGATGATCAACTCCTTGATCTGCTCTACATTGATCCGAGAGAACGTCGAGCCAATCGAGGCAGAGATAACCTGGTTTGCTACCGCATCACTTCTGAATAGCCAATTCAAGAACGATGGCTCAAGCCCAACCTGAGGTCTGACGAGCGACACGTCCTGACCCATGCAGAAGCGCAATCCGTGAGGAACAAGCGCGGCCGCCCCCACCGTAGCGTTTCTACTTACGATCACATCGCCAGCGCGAGGGTCGCGCTCCCCTTCGATCATCAGTAGATACTCGTCTTCAGTGGTCATCTTCGCCGAAGAAAGATCGACCCCCCAAGATTGAACCTCTCTAATGCTAGCTAGCGGAATACCTTCGTTTACGAACGGGACAGTTTTATGCTTGCAATCTATGACTAGCGCTGCGCGCTTCAATTGCACGACGCCCCAATGCGCCGGAATCTCGCCGAGCCAGGGGATGCCCGAGTCGCGGAGGGGGGCGCTGGGGTCGAGACCGCGGGTGACGGCGCGGGTGATGAGCGCCCGGCGCTTCTCGGCCAACAGCCCGAGCACCCGCTCCTTCGCCACCACCAGCGCATCCAGCCGCGCCGTCTCGCGGTCGAGGTAGTCGGCGATAGCGCGTTGCTGGGGCAAAACCGGTAGGGGAATGCGAATTCGCGGTATCGCATCCATGCTAATGTTGTTCTGGGTGTTTGTTGTGACCAGAACATCGATCTGCCCCTGCGCAATCTGGGACTTCAGCGCGTACTCGAGAAATCCTGAAGTAACCTTGATCTCACTGGGCCGCAATAACGCCAGCGGGGACCAGATGCTGAACTCAATATCGGTCTTGACCCGCGCAATTTTTCCGGTCGACGCCGCCTTGCCGAAGAGAACATCGCCCCGCCTAGGGGCCGCTTTCCTTCGAAACTCCCGATGCTGATCTTCCGACACAAACCGACAACCCTCAAATTGCAACTCGCCATCCTGAATTCCATCGACAGACAAGAATGGATAGCCAGCGTCCACAAACTCTGGTGTCTCATGCGGGCCGTCAGTGATCCGCTGCGCCAACAGATATTTGACCGGCATGAGTGGCCACCGGCTTGCGCCGCGCAACCACGGAGTTGTTCCATAGGTGTCTGTGGCAGTCACTCCGTCACCTCCCGCAGCAACCGCACGATCTCTTCCTCCGCCAACTTCAGCTCCGCGTCGATGATCTCCAACGGTCGCGGCGGCGTGTACTTGTAGAAGTGGCGGTTGAAGTTAATCTCGTAGCCAACCTTGTCCTTGGCTCGCTCCATCCAGGCGTCGGGCACGTGCGGGCGCACCTCACGCTCGAAGTAGGTATCGACGTCGTCCTTGAGCGGCACGTTCTCGAAATCGCGGAGATCGGCGTCGGGTTCGAAACACTCTCCCTCGGTCCCTCTCCCGCGAGCGGGAGAGGGAAGTAAGACCGGCGCGGCCTCGGGATCCTTTTGTGTGAAGACGCTGCGGAAGAGCTTCTGCTCGGTCGCCTTCCAGCGCGACTTGCGCGCGTGCAGCAGATCCTCAATGCCGCGCCATATCGCACTCCAGTCAAGCAGCGGCGCGCGTCCCAGTGTCTTGTCGATGGCCTGCACGTCGTCGAGCAGGTACGGGCAGGCGTCGAGGAAACGCGCCTTGTCGTCCACGGTCATCTGGTAGCGCAGGCGTAGGGGCCGCTCGACGGTGACGCGGGTGTAGCCGAAATTGGCGTTGTCGAAGGTCTTGGAAGTTTCGCCGTCGGTCTGTCGACCGTAGAGTTTGACGATCTCACTTATCTGGCTGGCAGTGATGTGTCGGCGCTTGTCGCCGAGGCTGCGCTTGTTGTCCTCGCTGCCGCCCGCAGTCCAAACCGCGCGGGCGTCGAGAAGTTGGATCTTGCCCTTGCGCCGCTTCTCCTTGCGGTTGGTGACAATCCAGACGTAGGTGCCGATGCCAGTGTTGTAGAACATCTGCTCCGGCAGGGCGATGATGGCCTCGAGCCAGTCGTTCTCGATGATCCATTTGCGGATGTCGCTCTCGCCCGAGCCCGCGCCGCCGGTGAAGAGCGGCGAGCCGCTGAAGACAATAGCGAGGCGCGAGCCATGCTTGTGCTCCGTCGGGCGCACGGGCTCGAACTTGTCGATCATGTGCTGCAGGAAAAGCAGCGAGCCATCGTTCACGCGCGGCAGCCCGGCGCCGAAGCGGCCGTCGAAGCCGCGCTTGTCGTGCTCGTTCTGTATCTCCTTCTGCTGCTTCTTCCAGTCCACGCCGAAGGGCGGATTGGTGAGGAAGTAGTCGAAGGTCTCGGCCGCGAACTGGTCCTCAGTGAAGCTGTCGCCGTAGCGCACGTTGTTGCCGGCGCCGTTGTGATCTACCTGTTTCATCAGCATGTCGGAGGCCGCAGTGGCGAAGGCGCGCTTGTTGTAGTCCTGCCCGTAGACGTAGAGCTTGGCCGCGCCATGGTGCTCGCGCAGGTAGTTCTGTGCTTCCGCTAGCATGCCGCCTGTTCCACAGGCCGGATCCAGTAGCTTGCGCACCGTGCCTGGTGTGGCGAGCAGCTTGTCGTCGTTAATGAACAGGATGTTAACCATCAGCCGGATGACCTCGCGCGGCGTGAAGTGGTCGCCTGCGGTCTCGTTGGCCAGCTCGTTGAAGTGCCGGATGAGGTTCTCGAAGATGAGCCCCATCTGCTCGTTCGGCACCGTGTTCGGGTGCAGGTCGACGTCGCAGAACTTGGAGACGACGAGATACAGGATGTTCGCCTCGCGCATGCGCTCGATCTCGGCTTCGAACTCGAAGAAATCGAAGATGTCGCGCACGTTTTTGGAGAAGCCCTTGATGTAGCTGACCAGGTGCTTCTCGATATTGTCGGGGTCGCCCTTCAGCTTCTCGAAGTCGAGCGGGGAGTGGTTGTGGAAGCGCTGACCGGCGGCCTTGTTGAGGTGGCTGTCGAGCGCGTCGCCTTCGAGCTTGCCGCCCTTACGCTTCTCGAACTCGGCCAGGACCTTAGCCTTGGTCGGCGCGAGTACGCAGTCGAAACGGCGCAGCACCGTCATGGGCAGCATGACGCGCTCGTACTGCGGCGGTCGATAGGGGCCGCGCAGCAGGTCGGCGATCTGCCAGATCAGGTTCGAGAAGTAATTGTGATCAGGCATCGCTCAGTTCGCTCTCACCGCGCATTGGTATTCCGTAGCTCGCCCATTTGACGGTGACAGTACGCAGCAGTCCAGCCAGCGACGACAAGTTGCGCTTGAACTCGAGGGTCTTACCCTCGGGGCGACGAAGTGCGTTCGGGAGATCCATCACTCAGAAATATACTAGGAAGCCATGGACGATGTCAGACTTCCTAGCCGGGCAGGGACGCGTGCCCAGAATTCTGAAGTAGGACCCACAACACAGAGCGCAGGTTTGAATCCCAGACTGTAGGTGCGAGTCCATCGCACATTTGAATTGCGCCGCAGGGCGTGGTGGTCTGGGATGAATGTGCGACTGAAGTCGCACCTACAACCGCGAGAAGATTTCTCCTTGTGGGTCAGACTTCAGTCTGACCCACAGAGGAAAGCGCTACACGTTAAATCTGAAATGCATCACGTCGCCGTCAGCAACCACATACTCCTTGCCTTCCACGCGCAGCTTGCCAGTCTCCTTGGCCTTCGTTTCGCCACCACAGGCGATGTAATCCTCATAGGCAATCACTTCGGCCCGAATAAAACCACGTTCGAAATCGGTATGAATAACGGCTGCCGCGCCGGGCGCGGTGGTGCCCTGGCGGATGGTCCAGGCGCGCACTTCCTTGGGCCCTGCAGTGAAATAACTTTGCAGGCCGAGTAGGTGATAGCCAGCGCGGATGACGCGGTTGAGACCGGGCTCAGCGAGTCCTAAGCCGTTCAGGAATTCGGCGCGGTCGGCGGCTTCGAGGCTCACGAGTTCCGCTTCGATGGCGGCGCAGATCACCACACACTCGGCGCCATTTTGCGCGGCGTAGTCGGTCACGCGTTGGCTGAAGTGGTTGCCGCCGAGCTTGGCTTCATCGACGTTGGCGATGAGCAGCACCGGCTTGGCCGTGAGCAGGCTCACTTCGCGCAACAGCGCGCGGGCATTGTCATCGAGTTCGAGCGATCGAATGGGGCGGCCGTCGTCGAGCGCAGCCAGAAAAATCTTGTAGGCATCGGCGCGCGCGCGTTGTTCTTTGTCGCCGGACTTGCCGGCTTTCTCGGCGCGATCGAGGCCTTTGCTGACGGTGTCGAGATCGGCGAGCGCGAGTTCGGTGTCGATGACTTCGATATCGGCGATGGGATCGATGCGGCCGGCGACGTGCGTGATGTTGTCGTTCTCGAAGCAGCGCACAACATGCGCGATGGCATGGGTCTCGCGGATATGAGCGAGGAATTTGTTGCCGAGGCCTTCGCCTTTTGATGCACCGGCGACGAGACCCGCGATGTCGACGAACTCCATGCTGGACGGCACCACGCGCTGCGGTTTGACGATGGCCGAGAGCTTGTCGAGGCGCGGGTCCGGCACGGCGACGATGCCGACATTGGGTTCGATGGTGCAGAAGGGGTAATTCTCAGCCGCGATGGCCGCCGAGGTCAGCGCGTTGAACAGCGAGGACTTGCCGACATTGGGCAGGCCGACGATACCGCATTTAAAACCCATCGCTCTATTCCTTATCCCTTGGCCACGCGCTGGTTGAGCGTATTCATGGCGCGATTGAAACCACCGTTGATGATGGTTTCGATGTTGTCCAGCACGGCGACGATGGCGGCCTCGATGGCCTCGCGTTCAGCGGCCGGTGGACGTGATAACACATAACCTGCGACATCGCGTCCGACCCCCGGATGGCCGATGCCGAGTCGAATGCGCAGGTAGTCGTTGCTGCCTAGCATCTGCTCGATGCTGCGCAGACCATTGTGGCCGCCGTGGCCACCGCCGCGTTTCAGGCGCACGGTGCCGACCGCCAGATCGAGTTCATCGTGGACCACCAGCACGGCCGATGGCGGAATGCGGAAATAGGTGGCGCAGGGTACGACCGATTCTCCGCTGAGGTTCATGTAAGTGGCGGGCTTCAGCAAGCGCAGACCTGACGCGGCGCGACCGAGTTCGCCCTTGTAGCGCGACTCGACACGCAGTTCGACTTTGAGCTTGGCGGCCAGCGCGTCGACCAGCCAGAAACCGACATTGTGTCGGTTATCAAAGTGGCCGGCCCCGGGATTGCCGAGGCCGACCACCAATTGCACGGCCTGTGCGCCGGACACGTTCGCTTAGCTACGCTTGCGTACGTACCGGCGCGAACGAACCTTAGGCGACTGTCGGTTCGGCTT
>JAYWAC010000032.1:0-19359 GCA_043782755.1 Pseudomonadota bacterium
GAAAGGCCATACACGACGCAGGTAGAGCACTACCTCAGATAATCTCCGCCCACTCCAGCTTTGTATAAATCGTGGGGATCTCTCAGAGTCGGACCCACAGGGAAGTAGAACAAAAGAAGCGACGACGACAGCGCCTACTCCTTCAAGCGCGCCTCCTTGGCGCGATGGAAACCGTGACAGGTCACGCAGGTCGAGGCCAGCTTCCCTTCACCGGCGTCGCCGCTGCCGTGGCAGCTACGGCAGCTGGCAATGCCGGGCAGCATGACGTCGGCGCTGGTCTCGGACTTCTTGGCGTCGCCGTGACAGTCGGTGCAGGCCTGGGTGTCGTGCTGCTTGTGACTGAAATTCGCGGCCGGCAGCCAGGCCTTGGGAATGCGGACCGGGTCGATATGCCAGGCATCGGCGCCGCTGCCCTTGCCGGTAGGCTGCACGGTGTGGCACTTGCCGCAAGTCGTATAGGCGAGCATTTCGGCGGTAGTCATTTCCGCATTGCGCGCGGCCCAGGACAGCGCGTCCTGCTTCGCGGTCTCGCTCATGGGCTGACCCGGCAAGCGACGGGTCTGCACGCCGTTAGGCGCAAAGACATTGGGATAGCCACCACGTAGCGCCCACGCCTGGTAGTAATCGCCGACCGCGCTCACCGCGCCCTTCAGATCGCCATGCGGCACTTCACGCGCGACGTCACCCGGAATGTTCAGCTGATGGCATTCGTGGCAGTTCTTCTCGAAACTGACCGGCTGCATACGACCACCACCCGGCTCGGCCTGATGACAATCGGCACAGCCGAGTTTGACCGTGCCGCGAGTCGGGCTCTCTATGCCCTTGGGGTCGAGATGGCCCTTGTGGGAGAACTCGATGCCGGGTGTCTCGCGCAAGGCCTTGGTATCGGAAAGTGCCACCCGCACCGACAGCGGTTTGCCATCGACGAGATGGACCAGGGTCGGACGGAACTCCGGATGGTCGGCGCCGAAATTGCGCACATCGAGAGTCTTGGTGTCCGGACGCTTGTCCTTCAAATCACCATGGCAGCCGACGCACAGGCCTTCGTCATGACGCACCAGCGAACTCTTGCCGGTATGCTCATGGTGACAGGAAGCGCAGCGCTCGCCCTTGAACAGGCCGGTCTTCAAGATATCGTTGTCGACGTGATGAGCGGTGTTCTGATGGCAGCTCAGACAGGCGCTATTGCGCGTCGGTACAAACGGAATGGTGTGACAGGCATTGCAGTTCACGCCGAAGTGGGCGTGGGCATCGCTGACCGCACCACTCTGCCAGGCGTGATCGGAAGGCAACAGCGGCAGTATGCGCAGCCATTTGCCGGCGGCCGGCACTATCGCGGCTATCATCGGCATCAACAGAAACAGCGCGAGTATGATACCGGCCGCAGCCAAGGCCACCGGCCGCTTGCGCAGGCCCGCCGCCGACAGGTCGAGACGCGCGCGCTTGAGCAGCGCCGCTTCCATCTCACGACCACGGGTGGAGGTGTCTTCGGAAATCTCCAGCGCCAGATTACAATCGTCCGCCTCACCGACGCGGATGATATGACCGCCGAGTTCGACACGGTCTCCTGCCGTCAGTACCGCCGACTGCACGATATCGCCGTTGTAGTGGAAACCGGCGGCGAGATGAGACTGCAGACGTACCTTGCCGTCCTGGCCCTCGACCAGTTCAGCATGGGCCAGCGCCACGCGCAGATTCGACAGATGAATGTCTTGATCGGTGCCGCGTCCGATCTTCAGACGCGCGCCCGTCAACGGCACTTCCGTCAGCGTGTCGTTGAGCTTGGACTTGTGGGAGACGTAACGGACCAGAATGCGCATCGTCGCCTACCAGTAGAAGAACACCGCGAACACATGACAGAACAGCGCGGCCAACAGGCCTATCGACAGCGGCACGTGGAGATACAACCAGAACGCCAGACGCGATTGCAGTTGAATATCGCGCTGGATACGCTCGACCATGGTGCGCTTGCGCGTAATGAGTTCAAACAAGCGCGTGATCTTTTCCAGACGTTCGGGGCCGCCGCCGTCGGCGATCAAGTGTTCAGCGAGGAAGGAAATCGCAGTGGCGTCCTGATTCTCGATGTTCTGGATCTGCGGCACGCCGCGCGCCACGCGCGCTTCAACTTTCTGGCGCACCGCATCGAGGCTCTTGTTGATGCCGGCGCTGGCCGAGCGTCGTGCCGGATCGCCAAACAACTGTTCAATCACTGAACCGCCGAGCACGGTCTCCTCGATCGACTGCAACACCACCTTGTGGGCTTCTTTGTCGACCTCATCGGCCAGGCCCAGACATTCGCGGTCGAGCTCCGCCACTTCAGCGATCATCGCCTCGCGCGTCATGCCGGCGCGATTGCTGGCAAGCTCGCGCGGATAACCGACGTAGGCATACAAGCCGTAAAAGCCGCTCGCCACCACCAGCAGCGTCAACACGTAGGCCAGCGTGTGGACGTTCCAACCGAGTTGGAAACCGCTATGCAGGGTCACGATGACGAGCAGCGAGGCACCAAGATAGATGTGCGCCGACAGCCAGCCCACCAGGCGTCCCTCGGTGCCAGAATAGCTGCGCTTGCGCACGCCGAACCACGCCAGCCAAACGATGAGTCCCGCACCCAGCGTACCGAGCGTATAGCCGAGCCAGGTGCCGCCATTGGCGGGTTCGTGCGGGTCATGCAGACCGTAGGCGAGGATCGCGAGCGTGCACAGCGCGACCGCGACCTTGAGATAAAAGAAATTACGATAATTGACGTAGGACTCGTACATGGCGGCGCTTAAGGACGGGCGGGTTGGCGCACTGTCGCAATGAGCCTCATCGCGCGATGGTCATGAATTCAGTCGGGCTAACGCGGATCGCCGCGCCCGTCGGGCAGGCACGCACGCAGGCTGGACCACCGGACTGGTCTTTGCACATATCGCACTTCACGGCCTTCTTCGGCAGCGTCTTGTCTTCGCTGTGAAACTCCTCGCCCGGTGCCGGCCCCTGGCCGAACAACAGCCACTTCCACAGACTCGGTTTCTCGGTCTCGCCCTTGACCGCCATCTGGATCACGCCATAGGGGCAATTCTGCTCGCAGTTGCCACAGCCTATGCAGTTGTCGGCGATATAGACCTCGCCTTCCGGGGTGCGGTGAATAGCGTCCGGCGGACAATCCTTCATGCAATGGGGATGTTCGCAATGACGGCACGAGGTCGGCACGTGCACGCTAGCAAAGCTCGGTCCGGCGCGCCGATCGAGCAAGGACGTACCTTTGTGCGTATCGGCACAGGCCTTCTCGCAGTTGTCACAGCCGACACAGAGCGATTCATCGATGAGCAATACGTCGGTCGCTTCGCCGATGCCTTGCGCGACCAGGAATTCGATCATATTGCCGGCATTGGCCTTGACGCCGCGCATGCGTGCGCTGGCCGAGAGGCGCACCTGCGCCTTGGCCTTGAGTTCGGCATCGAGATCGGGGAAACAAGCCAGCAATTCGCGGAATACGACGCCCGGCAATTCGATAGTTTCGGTCGCCACCGCCGCGCGCACGGTAGCGGTGCGTGGCGAGTCGGTCAGCAGCGCCAGTTCACCGACGTAGTTGCCCGACGGCAGATAGGCGATGACGATTTCACGTCCGCCGATCTCGTGGGCGATAGTGACCGAGCCTGAACGTATGAGGTGCAATGAATCGGCCGGGTCACCTTCCTTGAACAGCGCGTTGCCGGGCGCGAACTGACGGATACGCGCGGTGTGCGCGACTTCGATCAAATCGTCTTCCGGCACATCGGGTGCGATGTGCATGCGAATGGCACGCAACAGGAACATCTCATCGACGGTACGGCGCACCGACTCGACCGACTGAATCAATTTGTTCATCGAACGCCGCGGCGTTTCGATCAACACGCAATCTTCGCCCGCCACAATCGTCGCGGCGCGACGACGGCCCGAGATCAAGGACATCTCACCGAAGAACTTGCCGACCCCGAGCTTGACGGTCTGGGATGGATCGTCAGGGTCGATCTGAATATGCACCGCGCCGCGCAGAATCGAGAAGAAGGTGTTGGTGTAGTCATTGAACTGCACCACGACTTCGCCAGGCGCCGGCGTGCGAATGTCGGAGTCGAGCAGAAATTCGCGCAACTGCAAAGGGGTCAGGCCGGCGAACAAGGGAATGTTCGAGCGGATCTGCACGATCGCGAGGTTGACCTTGGTCAGACCAGGAATGCCGGCGAACTTGGCCCGCAGCAGGCCTTCGTCGGCCGGCTCGACGTCACGTCCGCAAATGAACTCGACGACCTCATAGCCTTGATTGATGCACTGTTTGATGAGCGGATAACCGGCCAGCGCACCGATGATATAGAGCCCAGGCACATTCGATTCGTAACGGGGCGAGACCGACGGGACGGCGGCCGGATCGTCGCTAGGAAAAACCACGCCGCAGGATTCGACGAAGGCACGCGGCGGCAAGGCACCGAGGCGCGCGACGATGCGATCGCACAGCACCTCACTCGTGCCATCCCGGGTCTTGACCTCGAGGCGCAGCTTCTTGCCCGACGCATGCCCGGTCTCAAGCGCACTCACGCCCTTGGGGCTCGCGTTGTACATGCACTCGAGCTGGCCGCCGTCGATGCCGCGCATGATGTCGCGCAGGTTACCTTCCTTGGCGCGCGTGAATTCGTCGCGGCGATTGAGAATGATCACGCTGTTGTTCACGGCCAGCGCCAAGGCGTTTTCAATCGCGGCGTCACCGGCGCCGACCACTACGATGGTCTCGTCACCGTAGGCCTCAGGATCGTCGAGCTGATACTGGACTTCGGGCAAGGTATCGCCCGGCACTTCCATGCGGCGCAGATTGCCCTGCAGACCGATGCCAAGCACCACGTGCTCGGCTTTCACTTCAGAACCATCGGCCAGCTTGAGGCGGAACTTGCCTTGCTCGCCTTCAATCGCCACTACCTCGGCGCGATAGCGCGTATTGGCGCCGGTTTTTTCCAGGCCGGTCTGCCAATTCTTCAGAATACGTTCGCGTGTGCCGGCCTCGAAACCGATGGCGGCACGCAAGGGCAGTTGGCCGGGCTCGGCCATGACGTGCTTGCCCTTCTGGTAGCGATAGATGGTGTTGGCGATCTGCGGCGCCGCTTCCAGCAGGATGTGGGAGGTGCCGGTTTCGGCGGCGCGCGCGGCGGCGCTCAAGCCGCCCGGTCCGGCGCCAACAATGGCGATGGTGTAGCGTTCGCTGGCCACGGCAGCCTACTTGAGCGCGGCTGCGAGGGTCTGCATCTCGCCGCTGAAACGTGCTGGCTGGTAAGCGTTTTGATCGGCGAGAACGGTATACAGCACTTTAATCTGGGCGGCGATGGCGCCGGCCTGACTTTCGCTCCAATGCTTGGCATCGGTCAAAGAATCGACCAGTGCATGCACACCCATCACCGCCTGCTCGGCGGCGGCGAAATCGCGATAGTCACCAGCCAAGCCACCCTTCACCAAGCTGTCGAGAATGGTGGCGGTCTCTTCGCTCGTGAAGTTATGTCCACGCACCTGATCCTGCACCTTCTTCACCGCGCCCTGTAGGGTCTTGGCGGCCGTCATGGTCGCCTCGCGCGATTCGGTGCTGGCCTTGTGCAGCGCTAGCAGCGACTGGTGCAAATCATCGGCCAGCGGCGGTGCGATGGCCTTGGTCAGATACAACAGCATCAACACATGCGCATCGTTGATACGCGGCATACCAGGCGGCAGACCGCTAGTCTCACGCGGCGCCCAGCGCGGCTCGGTCATCGGGTGATGGCAGGCATGGCAATCGAAGAACGCGAGTTCCGGCAGCGCGCCTTTGCTCGCCCACTTGTCGCTGGTGAAGAGTTCAAAGGTGCGGGTGGCGGCGGCGGTCTGGCCTATCGCCCACACTTGCACATGGGAGGCGAGCTGCTTGCGTTCGCGATAGTCGGCGTCGACGCGGTAGTGCGCCGGCTGTAGCAGAGTGTAGGTATCAAGTTCAAAGGACAGACGCGGGTGACCGGCGCCCATCAGGCGATGATTGGCGAATTTCTCCTGGGTACCGAGATGACACGACAAACACAGTGCCGCGCGCGTTACCGGCTCTTCGGTGCGAACCATGCCGGCCTTGATGTTGTCTTCGCGACTCGCTTCGCCAGTGACATGCTGGCCCAGCCATTTCGAGGCCGGTCCATGGCAGGACTCGCAGCCCACGCCATCGGACAATTGGAAGCGCTTGCCGCGCACCTCGGCGGGCACGAAGGTCGCGTGGCAGGCGAGACATTCGGGCGCACTGGCGGCGTTCTCGAGACCTAAGTTACGCGCGATGCGCTGCCCCTTGTCTTCGAGCAACACGCGATAGGCCTTAGAGTGCGCGTCGTCGCGATGCCAGCTTAAGAATTCAGTTTGACTGATACGCGCATCGCCGACCGGATGACCGGCGCCATGACAGGTCGAGCCGGCACAAGTCACTACACCCAGATATTTCGCCGGGCCGTCAGCGCGCTCTTCGGCCTGAGCGAGGCTGAAAGCGCAGGACAACAGCAGAGTGAGCGCTACCCCGAAGTCGTGCATCCGCGCTCGAGTAAGGGCTCGTGGTTGGGGTGCTGGACGCCTCATTACTTCAATCCCGTGCGCTTTGCGCAATTACTTGGCCACGGCAGCGGCGAGCTGATCGAGCGCGGCGACGAAAGTCTTGGCGCGATAGCTACGCTCGTCACCGACGGCGGCATATACACCATCAAGTGCCTGGCCGGCACGCTGATAACCTTCAGCGCTCAAGCCCTGTTGTTCATAGTCCGCCGCGATCAAGGTCGCGAGCGACATGGCGAGACTTTCGGCGGCGCCGAAGGCCAGTGGCTGTTCCGCCTTGGCTTCGGCGAACAGCGCCGCGACCACCGCCGCGACATCGCCGCTCTGCTCACCGCGAGTGTCCATTGCGTTAGCGAGCGCTGCCACACGACCTTTGAGCTTTTCGATCACGCGGTCGCGACGTGCGACATCGGTCAGCGCACCCTGCAAGGCGTGACTGTCCTCGCGCAATGCGGCCGCTGCGGCTGGCGCGGTGACTGCAGCCAGTGCACGCAGCACCACCAGCGGCGCATCGTTCAGGCTGAGCGCACCCGGCGCGGCGCCGGCACGCGGCTGGTGCTCAGCATCGACGGCTATCGGTCGATGGCAGGTCTGACAATCATAGTTGGCGAGTTCAGGAAACAAGCCCTGACCGTGCGCGCTCTCGACTTGAGCCAACAGCTGCTCGGCGGCGCGCAACTGGCCGGCCGCCCACAGATGCAGATGCGAAGCCATCGGCTTGCGCCGGCGGTAATCAGCATCGGCCACGAAATGATAGGGCTGCAAGGCGCCATAGGTATCGAGTTCGAAACGCAGACGCGGATGGCCGGCACCATACAGCGTATGGCCGAGCATGCGCTTGTCGTCGCCCTGGTGGCAGGACAGACACAAGGCCGCACGCGCCGCAGGCTGGTTGGTCGGATACATGCCGGCGGCAACATTACTGGCATGCTGCGAAGTCGTTTGGACGTGGGTCGAGAGGAACTGGCCGCCGGGTCCATGGCAGGACTCGCAACCGACTCCGTTTTCGAGACTGAACTTCGGCCCGCGCTGGGCAGCTGGCACATAGGTGCTGTGGCAGGAGAGGCACTGTGGCGCCTGGCTGGCATCTTCGATGCCGAGCTTCTTGGCCATCGCGCGACCCGCATCGCTGGTCAGCGCGGTAAAAGCCTTGGCGTGCTTATCATGAGCCTCCCAGATCAGACGTTCCTTCATCGAAACCGTGGCATTGCGCCAGGCTTCGGGCGAGGCATGGCATTGGCTGGACCCACAGGTCTCGACGCCGACGAAGCGCGCGTCGCGGTCTACCGGCAAGGTCGGCAGCGCTTCACCGGCGCGCGCCGGCATGGCCGCCAGCAGTACCAGCAGGGCGAGCGCCCCGCACTCCCGTGCAATCCGTGCCGTGGACTTGGCTTCGACCAGCATGTTTAAAATTTAAAGCGCAACTCGGCACGGATGCCGGCCAGGTCTTGTTCGTGTTCGCGTACACCATAGATGGCATCGGTGCGGAAGATCCATTGTTTGGATAGCGGCCGCTGATAGCGCGCACCGAAAGCCACTTGATGACCTTTCGCCACGCGGCCCGGCTCATTGTCGCGACCGAAAGGATTCAGACCCGCCACTTCGAACACTATCTGCTGATTGAGGTTGAACAGATATTCGACGCCGAGTGCGCCGCCGTAGGTATCGTTGGCGGTGTCGTCGAGCTTGGGAAAGCCGGTCAGACCATCGGTTTCGAAATTGATGCCGGTGTTCTTCAAGACACCGCCGGCGCCGAAATCCCGCGCCAGCGATTGCGGCTTGTGCGAGCCGACGAAGAAGTTGGCGTAGGGCACCAAGGTCAGCGGCTTGCTCGAGATCCAGGAGTTCTCCATCAGGAACAACCAGCCGTCGGCGGTCTTGGCAAAACCTGGCCCCGGATCTTGACCGAAGTTGTAAATCACGCGCAGGGAATTCGAGACCTTGCCGAACCAGCGCTTGGTGACGGCCGCTGTAATGTTGTGATAACTGAAGTCGGTGCCGAAGGCATTGCGCGTATCCTCGGTATAACCGTAACCGCCCTCGATATACATGGCGCGGGTTTCGATGAAGATCGCCGTGCCATAAATATTCGCGCCATGATCATCCTGGACCTTACCCTTGAGCTGCGACTTGGTCGTCACCCGGTCGGCACCGCCGAAGAAGGTGATGTCCATGTTTGAGATGTCCAGCACACGGCTGTTCATGGCCGGGATGGTGATCGCGCCGCCGAGGATGGCGTCGTCCATCCAGATGCCGTTCTGCAACACCATCGGCGTCAGGCCGATGGCTATCGGGATGTCGTGCAGGTTGTACTCATCGGTGATGCCAGCGGCGATCTGACCGAGGTCGCCCTCGAAGAACAAGGACTCGGGGGTCGCGTCGAGCAGTATTTCGTGATCGCCGAACTTGTCGCGTTGATTGCCACCGAATTCGACGCGTGTGACGCGCGCGACCTTGGTCCGGTCGAGCGGACGCAGAAAGGCGTGGATACGCTCGGTGGCCGTCAAGCGCAGATCGAGATCGAGATTCAAGCGCGCCGCCATATTGGCGGTGTCGACCTTACCGTTGTCGTTATAGGCGGTGCCGAGACGAAAATCGCCATAGGCCAGCAGTTCCGGACGGGCCGGATTCTTGTCGCCGAAGATGGTGATGCCATTGCCTATCGGGCCCGCCTGGTACATGGGATAACCCCATTCGATGGGCGGACGCGGGCCGGGCACGGCGTGCTTGTTGCCATAGATGGCAAGCTGCGCGTCGACGTCGTAGGGCTTGTCGGCATAACTCGGATCAGGGCCGAACAATTCGTGAGCCACTTGCGCAGCCTGCGCTGCCGATGACATCTCCACCGGTTTGCTCTGCGCGCCCGCCTCGCCGTGAACCTTACCGTCAGTCGGTTCCGGTATCGCCGGCAGGCTGGGTCGCACTTGTTCGGCATTGCGTCGTGGCAGTTCGGCCTGCGCCGCACCGCCGCTCAAGCAAGCGGCCAGCGCCAGCGCCAGCAGATTCACGCGCGAAGGACGGAATGAATATTGGCGCGTGTTCATTTGACGTCGAACTCCGCCGCCTGCGGATGAATGTCGATCATCCATTCGTTGATCGATTGCTCCATGTCCGAGGTCGCGCCGACAAACTTCATGAAATAAATCGGCTCGGCACGACTGCGCATGCGCGACTGAATCTTGTACTTGCCGGGTTTGCTGAAAGCCGAGGCTGGAATCGTGTAGTGCACATCACGCGCGGCCAGCGGCGGCAGACTGCGGCCTTCCATGCGAATGAAGGGCGGATGATTGAGGACCGTGGTCGGCACACCCGGCGGGCGGATGTGCGGCAACTGATCGAAATCGAAATTGATGGGCAGATACATCTCCCTGTCCGTGCCCTTGACGTTGGTGGTCAGGAACTTGGTCTGCAGGTTGAACAGCTGTTTGTCGAAGGCCACCTTGCCGGACGCCACTTCCAGTGAATGGATGTCGGCCATGTCACCATTGCCGTCGACATAGCCCGATTCCCACACACGCTGACCAGCGGGATCGATGACCGCGACGTTGAACCACAGCTCGGGCTGCGCACCCAGCGAACCGGACGGCAGGTTGTGGCCGCGATCGACATTCGTAATGGTGTAATGCAGCTTGAGTTTGTCGCCGCTCTTGATGTCGCTATCGAAAAAGGGCCCGTCGATCTTCATGGAGTTCTCCATGATCTCGATGCGCGAGCGCTTCTTATCGTTCAGCAGTTTCTCGTTCAGCGAGATCACGTAGCGCGCTTCTTCGCGATCAGTGCGCTTGCTCCATTCCGCCGGGAATTCGGCTTTGATCTGGCCTTTCTCAACCTGATCTTCCCAGGTCGGATCACCCCACGGCGAGCGGTAATCGAACTTCAACCAGTCCTTGATCGACCAGCGTTGCGCGCGCGGATTGAAGGGAAAGATGCCGGGATGGGCAATCGGATAGCCCGGACCGAACATCATGTGATTGGAATGTCTCTGCTTGGGGTCGCCAACGGTCTGACCGTTGACCATCGCTATCGGCCAGCTGTCGAAACCCGCATCGGCCTCGCCGGGTGTCTTGCCCATGTGGCATTGCTGGCAGGTGATGCCCTCTTTGGCCGCCGGTGCACCGCGATACTGTTCCCACACCACTTCGAGTTTGATGCCGGGATGGACCGCCACCTGGTGGCAGGACACGCAGAATTCGCTCTTGGAAATCTGATCGAACTTGATAGGCGCGCCGTGGATCGGCGTGCCAGGCTGGCCGGGCGCGGTCGACACACCATACTCCGCCGCCTTAGCGGCGACTTCGCCATAGCTCTTGCCCGCGCCGCTGTTATAGATCGGCTGATTGATGTCCCCCGGTTCGATGTGACGTTCGCCGTTGACCTTGCCGAACTGCGTCGAGACGCGATGACAAGTGACGCAGGTGATGCCTTCGCGAGAAATCGCCGAGCGCTCCCACAGCGGTGCTTCGCGGGCTTCGCCCATCTGCGTCGCGATCTGTTGATGGCAGCGCACGCAGAACGTGCCGATGGTGCCGGACGAGAGGTCGCTGATGGCCTGCTCGAACTTGTGGAACATGGGAGAAATGGACGCGTAGGCGTGATTCGAGACCGCCCACTCCCAGAACACCTTGGGATGACAACCGGCGCACTGCGTGGCCGAAGGATATTGCGACTCGGCGAAAATCGCCGCGTGGGGATCGTCGGCTGCCGTGGCCTGTGCCGCCAGCACCAGCCACAAACAACATCCCGCTGCCCAAGTGTAAATTCGACCGCGCAACCCTATGCACCCTCTTCACGGTTCCGAGCGATTCGGCATTCTTCCCTGCCAACGCCCCCCAAGGCGTCGGCCTGCCGTGACTCACTCGCGAGAATCCCAATTAACCATCGGGACTTGGAGACCAAAGCTTAAGTGATTAGATCAGTTTCATCCAGTCCGAAAAACGGTAACGGCGCGCGTCTAGGGGATCTGTAACAGGAACCAGCGCACTGTGCGCCGCCTGAGGCAGCATGAGCGCGAATTCAAGGACAGGCAACTCGTCGTGGGTGGTGACGTTCACCGCTCATGTGATACGGACTCAGTTGACCGCATCCCCCGCGACAGCCGCCGCTTTCAATTCGCGACGACGGCGATGCAGGACCGGCTCGGTGTAGCCATTGGGCTGATGCACGCCGCCGAACACCAGTTCGCAGGCGGCCTGAAAAGCCACCGACTCATCGAAGTTGGCCGACATCGGTTTGTAGCCCGGCTCACCGGCGTTCTGCCTGTCGACCACCACGGCCATGCGCTTGAAAGTCTCCAACACATGGCGACGGCGCACGTAATCATGACGCAGCCAGTTGGCGATGTGTTGGCTGGAGATACGCAACGTCGCGCGATCTTCCATGAGGCCGACGTCATGGATGTCGGGCACTTTGGAGCAACCGATACCCAGATCAATCCAGCGCACCACGTAGCCGAGGATGCCCTGGCAATTGTTGTCGAGTTCGGCCTGCACCTGCTCGCGGGTCAGCGGTGTATCGCCGAGCAGCGGGATGGTCAGGATGTCGTCCAGGCTGGCGCGCGGACGCTGCTTCAATTCATTCTGCACGGCCCATACGTTGGTCCGATGATAATGCATGGCATGCAGGGTGGCGGCAGTCGGCGACGGCACCCAGGCGGTGCTGGCGCCGGCCTTGAGATGGGCGTCTTTGGTCGCGACCATTTCCTTCATGAGATCGGGCTTGGCCCACATGCCCTTGCCGATCTGGGCCTTGCCCTGCAGACCACAGGCCAGACCACTATCGACGTTCCAGTTCTCATAGGCCTTGATCCAGGTCTCCTGCTTCATCGCTTCCTTGCGTACCATCACACCCGCTTCCATGGAGGTGTGAATCTCATCGCCAGTGCGATCCAGGAAGCCGGTGTTGATAAAGAAGATGCGATCCTTGGCGGCGCGTATGCACTCCTTGAGATTGACGGTGGTGCGGCGCTCTTCGTCCATGATGCCAATTTTGAGCGTGTAGCGGGCCAGGCCGAGTTTGTCCTCGACGCGGTCGAACACTTCACAAGCAAACGCTACTTCTTCCGGGCCGTGCATCTTGGGTTTGACGATGTACATCGAACCGGCGCGGGAATTGCGCAAGCTGCCGAGACCACGCAGGTCATAGAGCGCGATGGTGCCGGTGACGACCGCGTCGAGGATGCCTTCCGGCACTTCCTCGCCCTTCAACAGCACCGCCTCGTTAGTCATGAGGTGGCCAACATTGCGCACCAGCAACAGCGCGCGGCCGTGCAAGGTGAGGGGCTGACCCTTGGGATCGAGGAACCGCAGATCGGGGGCCAGGGTGCGGGTCACCTGCTTGCCGCCCTTTGCGAAAGTGTCGGTCAAGCTGCCGTTCATGAGGCCCAGCCAATTGCGGTAGACCTCGGCCTTGTCGGCACCGTCGGCGGCGGCCACCGAGTCCTCGCAGTCCTGAATGGTGGTGACGGCGGACTCCAACACCAGGTCCTTGATATGCGCGGCATCGGTCACGCCGATCGGATGTTCGGCGTCTACCTGAATGATGATGTGAAGATCGTTGTTCCGCAGCAGCACCTCAAACGGCGCATCGACCGCGCCGTTGTAGCCGGCAAATTTCTCGGGGTTCGCCAGTCCGACGGTCTCGCCGTTACCCATCACCACCGCCAACTGAGCGTCGACCACCTTATAAGCCTTGGCATGGGCGTGCGAGCCGCTCGCCAGCGGCGCGGCCTCGTCGAGCAGGGCGCGGGCGTAAGCGATGACCTTGGCGCCGCGCACCGGGTTATAGCCGCCAGCGCGCTGCGCGCCATCGGTCTCGGCGATAACGTCCGAGCCGTACAGGGCGTCGTAGAGCGAACCCCAGCGCGCATTGGTGGCGTTCAGCGCATAGCGGGCGTTCTTGACCGGCACCACCAGCTGCGGGCCGGCCATGGTCGCGATCTCGGCATCGATATTAGTCGGATTGACGGCAAAATCCGGCCCCTCAGGCAAGAGATAACCGATCTTCTCCAGGAATTTCTTGTACTGCGCGTGATCGTGGGGGGCGTCGCAACGGGACTGGTGCCAGGTGTCGATCGAGGCCTGCAGCTTGTAGCGCTTCAGGAGCAGGATGTTGTTCTTGGGCGCGAGTTCGGTGATGACATCCTCGAGCATCGCCCAGAAGGTGGCGGGCTCGAGCGCCAAGCCCGGCAGCACCTCATTGATCATGAGGTCGAAGAGCGGCGTGGCAATTTCCATGCGGCCGTTGTTGACCGGAGTATGGGTGGCGAGGGCCGTGGGCGCGGCGGCCGCGCGCTGGCTTACGGTATTGATACTGGCAGCGGTCATGGCGATATTCGTCGTGTTACGAGGGAGCGCAAAGGATACCCGGACTCGCTGTTCTTTGCCTCTTGGGGCGGGCTCGAATTTGCCCGAGTTTTGACTTTCGAAGGTAAGCCACTCTCTTGCGGTACGGCGCTCCAGACGCGACGCGCCGCCTGAGTGACGAAGTGCTTCCCACGAACGCCGGACCCCTCGCGGCTTTTTGTAATCGGGCACATCGTGATCTGACTCAAGAAGCGGTCATATGATTATGGTGCAGTGCACCAAGACGAACATATAATTCGTGGGCGCGCCTTCAGAGTCCGCCGGCGCAAATGCTAACCAAATCAGAATCGTCTGATTCCATACTCGAAGGACATAATTATGTCGAAATTCCTCAAGCCAGCTATGGGCTTTGCGATGGCCGGTGCCTCACTATTGCTGGCACTCACGCCGTGGAAGTCTGCACAAGCGGTGCCGAGCTTCGCCGAACAGACCGGGCTTGCCTGCAACATCTGTCATACCCAAAGCTTTGGTCCCAACCTCACCTCCTATGGACGTGAGTTCAAACTGCGCGGCTACGTCGACGGCACTGGCTCGCATCCGCTCAAAGCGCCGCTATCAGCTATGGCCACTGGCTCCTTTACGCACACTGACCGGGGTATCACTGATGGCCCGGCCCCGGGTTACGGCGACCAGAACAATTTCACTTTTGACCAAGGGTCGATCTTCCTGGCCGGCCGCTTGGCACCCAAGATCGGTATCTTCAGCCAAGTCACCTATGACGGCGTCGCAGACTCCGTGGCGCTCGACGAGACCGACATCCGCTATGCAGACGCCGCCAACATCCAGGGCGTGGAACTGGAATACGGCGTGACGCTGAACAATGACCCGACCACGCAGGACGTTTGGAATACCACGCCATCGTGGGGCTATCCCGCGACTGCCTCTCCGCTGGCTCCAACGCCTGGCGCGACGGCCCTGATTGATGGCGGCCTGGCTGGCCAGGTTGCTGGCGCCACGGCCTATGCCTTCATCAACGGCATGTTATACGTCGAAGCGGGCGGCTATCGTCGCTTCAGCAAAGATGCGCAGAACGCGCTCGGCACCTTCGATTCGGGAGAGAATGAACTGCGTGGCACCGCGCCCTACTGGCGTATCACCCTGCAGAACACCGATGCGGGTTGGAACGGTCACTACGTCGCGCTCGGCACTTTCGGTATGCATGCCGACGTGCGCCCGGGCCGCGCAATCGGCGTCGGCACCGACACCATGACCGACATCGGTAGCGACATCTCCTACCAGTACCTGAGCAATCCGAACCATATCTTCGAAGCCAAGGCGACCTATATCTACGAGGATGCGAAACTGCATGCCACCGGTCTCGGCGGCGGCGCCAGCAACGCCAGCGATCGTCTGAATACATTCCGCATTAATGGCAGCTACACCTACGATCAGATACTGACCTTGACGCTCGCTTATACCGGCATCTGGGGTACCACAGACGTGCTGCGCTATGTGGCCTCACCGATAGACGGGAGCCGCACTGGCAGCCCGGATAGCAACTCCTACGCGGTTGATCTCGCCTGGGTACCTTTCGGCAAGAGCGGCAGCTATCTCGCGCCTTACTACAACGTGCGCGTCGACTTGATGTACACCGGCTACACCAAGTTCAACGGCGCGAGCAGCAATTACGACGGCAATGGTCGCGACGCCAGCGACAACAACACCCTGCTGTTGAATTTGTGGTTCTTCATGTAGGACTGGTGTTTCCTCACCCCGTGGCAAGCGCGGTGAGGGTTTCGAACAGTTGCGCGATCTACAGGCTGTCCAGCGCGACAGCCCCAGGCACCGCGCGCTTCAATGACGCGGTGGCGGCTTTTCGAAGCGGCGCTCACCGTCCTTGCCAATCACCAGACTCAGACTATCGATGGTGAGACGATCGCGACCATCACGCTTGGATCGGTACAAGGCTTCGTCAGCACGACGGATCACATCCTGTGCCGAGGCGCGATGACCACGCGGATGAAAGACTGACACGCCTATGCTCGCGCTGATGTGCTTCTCACCGATGCGGATCTCGCGGATCCGGCCGAGCAGACGCTCGCCATACTCACGCGCCGCCAGCGCATCCGCATGGGGCATCACGATCAGGAATTCCTCGCCGCCATAACGACCGACCACGTCGGCGCCGCGCACCGAGTCGGCCAAGGTCTGCGACACTTCTTCCAACACATGATCACCAAGCTGGTGCCCGAAGGTGTCGTTCAACTGTTTGAAGTTGTCGATGTCCAGCATCACGGTCGCGATCGGAAACTCGTAGCGCTGACTCTGGTGCAGCAATTGCTCCAGCAACTCGATGGCCGTGCTGTGGTTGTAGAGGCCGGTCAGACTGTCGCGCACCGCCAGTTCTGACAGTTCGCGATTGCGCTCTTCGAGTTCGCAGGTGCGGCTCTGCACCATCGCTTCGAGATTGGTGTTGAGTGCGGCAAGATCGGCATTGGCGGACGCGATCTGTGCCGCGCGCGCGCGCTCTAGATTCCATAGCCGCTCCGACAAGCCAACCGCCAGCGCGACGAATTCGCCCAGCGAGCCAAGATAGATGCCGTTCGCGGTCCATGGGGAAGTCGCAATTGCACCGACCATGTCGAGCAGCGTGAAACTCATGCCCAGCAGGAAGGCCAGCCAACCAAACAACAGATAGCCGGCGATACGATCTCCCTGCCGCCACGCCTGCACGCATCCCCATAGTGCTACCGGCCCCAGCACCGCCGAGGTAATCATCATGATGGTCACGCCTAGCGCGCCGTGATGGAACACGTGCACACCCATGCCGATGGCACTGGCCGCCGCCGCCAGCGCGTACAAGAGCTCGCACGACGGCGTCACTTCGGGCAGGTTCAAAAAGCTACGCGCGAACAAGATGCCGGTGACATTGCTGAGCGCGAGCAGGGCGGCCGGCAGAATCTGTTCGGCGAGCGGCGCGTTCGGCCACAGGAACTGCATGGCATAACCATCCGCCGCACATACCAGTAACACGAGGGTCACCAGATACTGGCAGTAATAGGCGTAGGCGACATTGCGCACCAGCGCGAACAACACCAGTGCGCATAGCGCTAAGCCGGCCATGAAGCCGACATAGGCGCCGCGCAAGTAGTTCTCCGAGGCGCTCTCGGTGCGAAACGTCGCGCTGTCCATCAATTCCAAGGGCAGCGAGATGGCACCGGTAGCGCTGCTTACCCGCATGTAGTAGGTGATGGTTTCACCGGCCTTGGCATCGAGCAGAAAGGCGAAGCCGCGATAAGCGACCGCACGCGTGACGAAGGCATGGGCGTCGCCCGTCAGCACATGGGTCAACGTGCCCGCAGCGCTTACCGCATAGAAATCGATGTTGTCGATCAGCGGCCTGGCCACCACCACCACCGGTGGTGCGGTGTCGGCGGCATCGTAGTGTATGGAGAAACGGACCCAGACTTCGGCATCGGTGAAACCGAAGTTGGTGTTACTGCGATAGGCGGGTACGAATTCGGCGTCGTGGCGCCCGGCCAGCACCGCCTTGGTGGTGAGCGCGCGCGCGCCGTCGACCAGCACGGCGTAACGGCCGTTCATGTCGATGTGTCCGGCACTGTTAGCTGGCCACTTAAGCGGTGTCAGCCCGTCAGCCCACGCACTGCCCGTCAGCAGCAGCGCGCACAGCGCGAGCAGCCACCGCCAAGCCGGAACGTGGCTGGCGTTGGAAGTGTAGCGATACATTTCTTATGTCACCGGGGCCAGCAGTGTTTGGGCTGACCGCAGTTTATTGTTGGCGATTATGCCGCTAGGGTACGGCGGCCCCAGGCGGCCGTCCAGCGCAAGCATCGGTCAACACACGCAAGCGCTCGAATCGATACGAGCGCTACCCCGATAGGCGGTTCTTGATCATCGGCTATTGGCGTTAGAGTGCACGCTCATGCACCGTTGCACACCAGACTGAGTGCGCGGGCCGCGCCCTCCATCCACAAAGGAATCCGATATGACGAGATTGCTCGCGCTCGCCCTGCTTTTTGCTTTCAGTTTTGGCGCCAGTGCCGAAGGTAAGAACACCGTTCCCGACTACCGCGCGCGCGGCAAACAGACACTCGATGTCATCACTGGCGGTACCACGGCCAAGACCCTGGCCGGCATTGCGGAAACGTCACCCGACCTCGCGCAATGGATAACGGACTTCGCCTATGGCCAGGTGGTGTCGCGGCCGCAACTCGATCTCTGCACACGCGAACTGGTGACCGTCGCCTCATTGACTACCCAGGGCAATGCCACCCGCCAGCTCACTGCCCACGTCAACGGCGCGCTGAACGCCGGCTGCAAACCGGAAGCGGTCGTGGAAGTCGTGACTCAGATGGCAGTGTATGCCGGCTTTCCGGCTGCGCTGAATGGCATTGCGGTGGTGAAGGATGTTTTTGCCGAGCGCAGCATCACGCCGGAGCAGGCGAAGCAGCAGTAAGTAAGCTATACCCCTATCACCATTGTGGGGCCGACTTCAGTCGGACATTCAAAGACGCTCTGCGGACATGCGCTCTGGAAGGAATGTCCGACGGAAGTCGGACCCACAATGAACTGGCAGGGGGCTGAGGGCAGAGAAGATTTCCCGGCTCACAAACACAGAGGCCGCCCGGGGGCGGCCTCTACGCTCATTGGTTAAACCAACTCACGCCGCGCTACGCATCTCCGCGCGCAACTGAGTGGTGGCTGCTTCGTCGACCGTCATGGTCTTTTCGTCGATCACCACACCATATTGCCGCCGCGCCGCCGCTAGCGAGACGTATTCATCGAGCACGTCGTCCAGCACTGTCGCCGTGCTGCGCTCCAAGGCGCTGCCCCAACCACCGCCGCCGGTCGACTCGAACATGAAGGTCTCACCATAGTGGAACGGCACGCTCGCCAGCAGCGGGCTCTTCCAGCCACCCTTGCCGTCGAGACCGCCGATCACTTCGCGTGAGCCATCGGTGTGGATCTTGGTCTGGCGCTGCACGTCGGAACGCGCGCCGCCGTTCACACCGGGGCTGCCTTCGAGTGTGCGTGCCGATTCCATCGACAACTCGCCATCGGCGAGATAACGCACCTTAAACACCGCGCCCAGGCCACCGCGGAATTTGCCTGGGCCACCACTGTCGGTACGCAGCTCGAACGCCTCATAGGCTATCGGGAACAACAGTTCGGCCGTTTCGGCCGGCATGTTCATGCAATTGCCGAGCGCGTCTTCCGTGACGTTCATGCCGTCACCAAACGGCGTGCCACCCCAGCCACCGGCCGGCAGATCGGAGAACACATTGCTCGAACCATCGGGCGCCACCACCGATGATACGAACCAGTTGCACTCGGCATTGGTCGAGCCGGTGATCTTCTCCGGACAAGCCTTGGCCAGCGCCTGCCAGATCGCACTGGTGATCTTTGACGAGGTCAAGGTTGTGCAACCGATGGTCGGTGCCGGCCACTTGGCGTTCAACCAGCAGTTGTCCGGCAACTT
>JAYWAC010000033.1:0-7357 GCA_043782755.1 Pseudomonadota bacterium
CCATTCAAGACAGTGTGGTGAGAAATTCTCGCACGCAGGCATTGAAAGCTGCGGGCGCTTCGATGTTGCTCAAGTGCCCGGCGTTCGGAATCTCAAGCAAGCGCGCGCCAGGAATGCCGGCGGCCATCTTGCGCGATATCGCCGGTGGCGTGAGTTTGTCGTCGGCGCCGACGATGATCTGCACCGGCACCTTGACGATGCGGACATCCGTCACCGGCAGATACATGGTCATCGCTTCGATGGTCTTGATGTAAGACTCTTTGTGCAGCATCGAAAGGCTGTCAATGAGTTGCTGTACCACCGCCGGCTGTGCCGACGGTGAAACCAGCGTGCGCGCGACCGCCGGCGCGATGTCGGCCGGCTGCTTACCGTCGATCAGCGGCTGGCGTCGTTCGCGCACGAAGCGTTCGCGACCTTCCTGGGTGAATGAGGTATCGAAGCCCGGAAAGGTATCGGCCAGGATCAGGCTGTGCACGCGATCGGCATGGCGCTCGTAGAAGTCGAGCACGATGCGTCCGCCCATCGACAAACCGCACAGATGCGCGCGCTCGACCTCAAGATGGTCGAGCAGGCGCAGCAGATCGGCGGCGAAATCGGTGAAAGCCAGCGGGCCCGTGTAGTCATCACTGTCGCCATAACCTCGTGCATCCCAGGCGACCGCGCGACAGACGTCGGCCAGCGCGCGCAACTGGCCTGACCAGTTGCGGCGATTGCCACCGATGCCGTGCAGACAGACCAGGGTCTCACCACAACCCGCCACGTCATAGGCGAGGCGCGGCGCACCCGGCACATAGGCGGTGACGAGTTCCATGCTCACGCGTTGTCGCCGTCCCAGGGCAAGGCCATGTGCTGCTTGTCGGGGCTTTCGACCCGCACCGGTGCCATGGCGAGCGTCGCCATGATGTAGAGGTCGCTGTCACCCGGGTTGCAGATCTGATGGGTCACGCCCGACGGAATGACGAGGGTCTCGTCTTCCTTGAAATGAAATTCCTGGCCGTTGTAATGGCACACCGCCGCGCCTTTCAGGCAAATGATCACTTCTTCGCAGTCGTGGCGGTGTACCGGGGTGGCGGCGCCGGCTGCGATGGTCTGACGCCAGACTTCGATGCCGCTCAGGCCGTCGCGCCGGCCGGCCAGCGTCTGGTGCTCGAGACCGGGCAAATAGTGCTTCTTCATGGCCGAATTCTGATTGACGCGCATGGTCTGTCCTCCGCATTCAGGGTTGATGGCAGGTATTTGAATATACGAAATTGTGGTCGCCGTCGAGGGTGACCGTGGTTGGTGGATCGCATGAAGGCGGGAGCAGAGCTCGTGAGACGCGCGCCGCAGCAGGGCGGCGCGTCACGTCATTGATTGACGTAGAACTTGTTAACGATGCGCCACTCGGCGCCAATCTTGGCAAGCTGAAAGGCGTCGGTGTACACGCCATTGAAATCGAACAAGGCACTGGCCGCGACGGGGTTGTAGATATTGACCGACAGAATCGCGCCGCGCATCTCAGGCGTGGCTGTGCGCTTGGCCCAGTCATCGATGACGTCTGTCATCGCGCGAGAGCTCAAGGTGTAGCTGCCGTCCGCGTTCTTGAGATAGCCCTTCATATGGCCGGCATCGACCGCGAAGGCGCGCTCAAGACGCGTGCGATCAGCCAGACGCAAACCGTCGAAGTAATCGAAGATGGTGGCTTTGATGGCGTCGAGGTCGTGCATGGCCCAACGGTAAATCGAGCCCCGTAACTATGCAAGTGTCCGGGCGGGCTCAGGCCCCTTTCTTGGCGGTCTGCGCGTCGCCCGCAGCACTGTGATAGGCAAGGAAATTCTCGGCCGCCTGCGCGCCCATGTACTTGCGCAGCAACATCGGTTCGGTTTGGGCGAGATCTACCCACAACAGACAGTCGATGGCGTTGTTGAATTCGGGGTCGACATTGAAGCCGAGGATGCGACCGTTCAATTTCAGATACTGGCGCAGCAGCACGGGAATGCCGACGTCCTGCTCCTCCACCGTGTTGAGCAGGGTCGCGATGATGCGCAGATCGCTGACGTTCAGATCAACCAGAGTGGCGGTGCGATCGCTGCGCGGAAACGGCTGGCGAGGCTTCACCAGACTCGCGCGCTCGGGTTCCATGCGATTGCGCTGCAGGAATCTCACCATCAATTGTTGTGAGACCGGATGGTAATCATTGCTGATGCTGACCGGTCCAAACAGCACGCGGTAATGGGGATGACGCGCGACATAGGCACCAATGCCCTTCCACAGCAGCATGAGCGAGGAATAATTACGCTGATGCTCAGGGCGCACGAACGAGCGCCCCACTTCAAGCGCGGAATGCAATTCGGCTTCGAGCGGGCGTTCGAGGCGGAACAGGGTGCGCACATACAGTCCGCGTGCGCCATACCTCGACAGAATGCGATCGGCTTGGCCGAGGCGATAGCCGCCGACCACTGAATGGTTGACGCGGTCCCACACGAACAGGTGCAGGTAGTAGCTATCGAACAAATCCAGATCGACACTGCGCCCGGTGCCTTCGCCGACCTGGCGGAACGTCACTTCGCGCAGTCGGCCGATTTCCTGCAACAGCCAGGGAATCTGTTCAGCCTGGGCGACCCAGACCTCGAGATTGTTGCTGCTGACCAGACGCTGGTCGTCGCCGAGCTTGCCGATCTCGCTGGCCAGCAGCTCGGGTTCGAAAGGTGCAGCCAAGGCTTCGCGGTGGACATTGGTCGGGCGTACGCGGGTGAGTCTGACCGGCTTGCGATAGGCGGCGCGCGCCTTGATGAGATAGGTGCTGGTCTGTAGATAGGGCGCTATCGCTTCGCGGTCCTCCAGCAGTTGCAAGGTCTCGGCCTCGATCATGCGGCCGCATTTGACGTTGATGACGGTGCCGCGGTGATTGAGCATTTCACGCACCAGCAAGGCCGTGCGTACGCGAGGATGGAACAGACCACCGAGCTGAAACAGCGTACTGTTGCGGCCATCGATGAAGGCTGGCACTACCGGCGCGCCGGACTTCTCCACCAGCCAGCCGATGCCCGCGTCCCATGACGGGTCGCTGATAACGCGGGTCTTGGGATTGAAACTCGACACCTCACCGCCCGGAAACATGAAGAGCACGCCACCGCTACGCAACCAAGCGAGGGCTTTGCGGACCGCACCGAAATTGGAGCGTACTGATTGGCGGCCGCCGAACGGGTCGACGCCGATGAAGATCGGTGCGAGTTCAGTGAAGTTAAGCAGCAGGTAGTTGGCCATCATGCGCAGATCGGGCCGTTTGCGCATCAGGATCTCGACCATCGCCAGACCGTCGAGGCCGCCGTGAGGGTGATTGGCCACCACGATACAGGAGCCGGTGGCCGGAATATTGCCCAGCGAGCGGTCGTCGACGCGCACTTCCACGCCGAATCCATCAAGGGTGCAGCGTGCGAAGGAGTGCGCGTCAAGATCTGGCGGAATCGCGCGGAGGACCTCGTTCAGGTGGGTCAGGCCGAGCCCGCGGTCCAGCAATTTCGTCAGCGGACCACGCAGCGGGCCGAGGCGGGCGGGAAGATAGGGGCTTAGCGTGAAATCCGGGCGTACACGCGGTTTGTCTTGGGCGATGGACATCAGGACGCAGAGCCGTTCAGCGACGGGCGGCAGACTGGCCGAACATTGTTACACTACGCGCGAATTTTTGTGACCACGACATGTCCGATGCTCCAACCGTTTTCTACTTTCTACTTACCGCGTACCCGGCCGGTGCACGCCTGGGGCGTGGGCCGCCATGATACCGAAACGCACCCCGGCTGGGGCGCCTGAGCTTATCTTCGAGCTGCTGCCCCAGGCCCGGCGGATCTCGTCATGTTGAGACAATGGAAACTCGAAGACATTGCATGGTCGGCGTTCGACCCGACTGCGGTCGACCCGCGCCTGCTGGCGGCGGTCAAGACTGCGTCGGTGGTTGAGGCCAACAGCACGGATTACGTGCGCTATCTGCACAATATTTTCGGTGACGATGCCGGCTTCAAGGAGGCTGCGGCGCGCTGGGGCGAGGAAGAAGCTCAACATGGCGCGGCACTCGCGCGCTGGGCTGAGATGGCCGACCCCGGGTTTGATTTTGCCGCGAGCCTGGCGCGTTTCCGCGCTGGCTACGCCATTCCGGTCGACAGCGCGCACTCGGTGCGCGGCTCGCGTGCGGCTGAGTTGCTGGCACGCTGTGTGGTTGAGTCGGGCACGTGTTCCTACTACGCGGCGCTGCGCGACCAGGCGTGTGAGCCGGTGCTGCGACAGATCTGTCATCGCATCGCGCAGGACGAAGCGCAGCACTATCGTCTTTTCCATGGTTATCTCTCGCGCTACGCCGAAGGCGCGGGTTTCGGTCGATGGGCGCGTCTGCGCGTCGCGCTGGGTCGGGTCGGGGAAACCGATGACGACGAGCTGGCCTACGCCTATCACAGTGCCGTCGAGGCCCAGTACTCCGATGTGGTCTACGATCGCACCCGCTGCGGGGCGCTTTATCAACGATTGGCGATGTCGATGTACGGGCTGTCTCATGTACGGACCCTGGTCGCTATGATTGCGCTGGCGCTCGATATGCGGGGCACGACACGCGTGGTGCGTGCCGCAGGGTGGCTGGGCTGGTGGTGGCTACGGCTGCGCTGGTCAGCCGGTCTCGCCCGGCATTGAGCGATGCGCCGCCTGGTGGCGGCGCCAGACGAAGGGCACGGCGAGCTGCGCGAAGAAACCACTAGGCATGTGCTCCTCGATACCAATGTTTTCCACTTCCTGACCGGGCGGGTTGCAATATGTGCCTAGCAACTGGTCCCACAACACCAGGTTTTCACCGTAGTTGCTGTTGCCGATAGCGCTGTCGCGCGCATGGTGCCAGCGGTGCAGCGTGGGAGTGTTGAATACATAGCTCAACCAGCCGCAGTCCATGGCCACGTTGCAGTGGGTAAGAATGCCTATGTAGGCGGTGATGGCACTGACCCAGATGATGGCGTCCATCGACATACCACTGAGCAGGAAGAACGGCAGGCTAGCCACTACCGCGAGCAGTGAGTCGATGAAATGGAAACGGCCAGTATTGACCAGCCATAGTTTGAGTACGCTATGGTGTACGGCATGGAAACGCCATAGCGATGGCCATTCGTGCTTGAGGCGATGCGCCCAGTAAAGCCCGAATTCCGAACCCACCAACCCACAGACCACCTGCACCGGCAGCGGTGCGCTGCTCAAGAAACCAGTGCTGCGATGATCCAACAGGCCGCGTGCGGCGAGTGTCACGATCAGCAATTGCACTAGGCCTTTATTCAAGGCTGAATGGCCGAGATCCTGGAAGATTTGACCGTCGGCGCGGCGCCAGTCAGCGCGGTAGGGCAGGCCATGTTCCAGCCACAGCAGCCACACGATGATCCAGGCGTAGGACAGGTTAAAGAATAAGGTCGCGCGGCTCTGCGTAAAGCCATAGGCCAGGATGGCACAGCAACTCAGGAGCAGGCTGGGCCAGGCTAAAGCACGCGCGATGGCCTGCGAGGGAAAAGTTTCGCTCATGGGGCGGGCTCGCAGTCGCGCGGTGGTGCAACTTTCAATTCAATGCACAGGTGCGACGGAAGGCGGTCGACACGCGATAGACGTCGTTGGACTTGTCCCGCGCCAGACCACACAGCACTTCCGCCTTCACTGCGTAACCGGAGTTTTGCTCGGCGATGAGGAAGGTATAGCGCGGACTACAATTGGACGAGCAGAGTTCGTAGAGCAAACGACCGTCTTCGCCACGACCCTGGGAGAAGGCCATGATCCATTCGTTCAGTTCGTCGACGCTGCGGAATTCGTGCTGATCAAAAGTCAAAGGATGGCCGGTGGTTTCGTTCTCGAATTTGCGGCACACATCGCGCTGCTGGTCGTCGGCCAGGTAGGCGGTCGGCGCGACACGATAGACGATTTGGGATTTTGCGCGCTGGGCGCAGGCCTCATCGCAGGCGGTGCTGGGGTTCTTGCCATCGCTGGTCAGCGCATTGGTCAGCAGACGACCGGCGACGGCGCGAATGGAGCTGGGGTCTTCGGCGAGATTCTTGATGATGCCGACCGAACCGGTCTCGGTGGCTATCGGTGTTTCAGGCCCGGGTGGGGCGCAGTCCATGGGGCTGACGCCCACATCCGATGCCTGGGACGCCACTGGGAAAATGGCCAGGGCTAGAATAAAAACGTGAATTTTTTTTATCATTTTGGTTCACCGTGAGAACCATCGTCATGAGTTGATGGTAAGAATAAGGTTTTTTTAAATCAATAAATAATTAGCATCTTCTAATCAATCGATTTACATACTGTCGGTGCCGACCGCCGAGCGCTCGCAATGATCTGTAAGACCGCTCCCCGTTTGGCTGCAAGCCTGGGAAGTCGCAGGTGAGGCACATGTAAAGGCCGCGCATGGTGCGGTGCACCAAGAAAAATGTAAAGCGGCGCGCAGAATGCGCCGTCCAAACTGATTAGGGCCTGAACCCGATGGGTGAAAGGTGGCCGGGCTATCTGTTCACAGCGACCGACCTCGCTTTGATTGACGCTCCTGCGGTGGGCACCTATAACGTCCGTTCCACAATTGATGGCACAAGTGCCGGGCCATCCCGGCCCATGACTAGCGAGGAGAGGATGATATGAAACTTTTGAATTCCTTCGGGCCGAACCCACGCTTGGTGCGGATGTTTATGGCCGAAAAAGGCATGAGCGTTCCCAGCGAAGATCTCGACCTGCTGGCTGGCGCCAATCGTCAGGCGCCCTATCTCAGCAAGAATCCCGCCGGCCAGACGCCGTCGCTCGAACTGGACGACGGCACCGTCATCGCCGAGACCGTGACGATCTGCGAATACCTGGAAGAAAAGCAGCCGACACCTGCGCTGATCGGGACCACGGCAGTGGAGCGTGCGGTGACCCGCATGTGGGTGCGTCGCATCGAACTGAACGTCACTGAGTATATGTACAACGGCTTCCGTTTTGCTGAAGGCATCGAAATCTTCCGCAACCGCATGCTGTGTCTGCCGGAAGCGGCGGCGGGCCTGAAGGCCAAGGGCAAGGCCGGTCGTGAATGGTTGGACGGTCTCATTGCGGGTCGCGATTTTATCGCTGGCAACAAGATCTCGCTGGCGGACATCGTGTTGTTCGCGTGCGTGGACTTCGCCAAGGACGTTGGTCAGCCGCTTGAGCCGGAATTCAAGAACCTGTCGGCCTGGTACGCACGCATGGGCGCGCGTCCGAGTGCGCAGACCAGCCTGCATCCGGCCGCTCCACAGCTCAAGATGGCGGGCTAAGTTAAGCCCGATCAGCGCTTACGCTGAAACGAAAGGGCGGCCTAGGCCGCCCTTTCGTTTCAGCGTAAGCGCTGATCGGGCTT
>JAYWAC010000034.1:0-19247 GCA_043782755.1 Pseudomonadota bacterium
GGCCGCCTGCGCGGCCACCGTGCGTTTCTTCGTTGGCATACTCATCTCACCTTCTCCTCATGATATGCCTCGCACACAAAATTACGGATAGGCTCGTCAGCCACGATGTTATATACGAAGCGCCTCTTGCTCCGTGCTTGGCGCGCCAAGCCGCCAAGCTTCAACTCTCCCGCAACCCAACCCCGTTCTTCGACGCAACCCTCCACGTCAACACAATCCCCCCAAAGTCATGCAGAATACGATCGCGGCCCCAGACCGCAGGCAACCCGCATCCGTCTCCGAACGAAAGATCCAAACGCCATGGCTCGCGCAAAATCAAAATCCACCAAAGATTCCTCTGCCAACCTCGGCTTCGAAGCCAAGCTCTGGCTCACCGCCGACAAGCTGCGCAACAACATGGACGCGGCCGAATATAAGCACGTGGTGCTCGGCCTGATCTTCTTGAAGTACATCTCCGACACTTTCGAGGAACACCACGCCAAGCTCATCGAGGGCGCAGGCGAATATGCCGGCGCCAATCCCGAAGACCAGGACGAATACAAAGCCGAGAACATTTTCTGGGTGCCGAAGGAAGGGCGCTGGTCCCACCTTCAGGCCAATGCCAAGCAACCGACCATCGGCAAAGTCGTCGACGACGCGATGGTCGCCATCGAACGCGACAACCCGCGCCTGAAAGGCGTGCTGCCAAAAGACTACGCACGCCCCGCACTAGACAAGCACCGCCTCGGCGAACTCATCGATCTCATCGGCACCATCGGTCTCGGCGACAAAGACAACCGCGCCAAGGACATCCTCGGCCGCGTCTACGAATATTTCCTCACCATGTTCGCCAGCGCCGAGGGCAAGAACGGTGGACAGTTCTACACACCGTCCTGTGTGGTGCGCTGCCTGGTCGAGATGCTCGCTCCCTATAAAGGCCGCATCTACGACCCCGCCTGCGGCTCCGGCGGCATGTTTGTGCAGTCGGAGAAATTCGTCGAATCCCACGGCGGCAAATTGGGTGACATCAGCATCTACGGCCAGGAAAGCAACGCCACCACTCGGCGCCTTGCCGTGATGAACCTCGCCCTGCGTAGCATCGAGGCCGACTTCGGCCCCGAGCAGGCCGATACCGACCCTGGATTCCCGATGACTATCGAATCGTCGTGCTGATCGACGAAGATCGTCAAGATTGTCGTGAGTTGAAAAGGCGCCTCGAACTCACTGCGAGCAACGCCGGCTTCATTACCAAGAGCGACGCGACCGAGCGCGACTTTACAGTAGTGAACAGGATAATCGTCGAAGAACTCGAAGCTTGGTTTTTTGGGGATCCGGCGGCACTTGCAGCGGCGTTTTCAGGCGTCTCGCGCACTCTTGGCTCGAAGGCGGCATATCGATATCCCGACGCGATTGCGGGCGGCACGTGGGAAGCACTTGAGCGAATTTTGCAGCGCGCCGGCCACTATGCAGGAGGGATGGCGAAAATTGAGGTCGCACGTGCGATGGCGACGCACATGGACCCTACGCGTAACTCCTCACCAAGCTTCGCTTGCTTTATTCAAGGCTTGGCGAGCCTGGAACACTCGGAAGCCATCTAGGGGCGCCAGGATTTCACCGAATCAGGCATCTCAGTAGTAATCGAAAGCAAGGCATCAACTATCTCGCAGATCGTCGCGGCAACGGCTGCTGTTTAAGCGCAAACCACAAGAACGCCCCGAGTCGAATCTAAAAATTTGATTCACAGGATATTTCTTGTTTAAACGCAAAACTTCGGTTCGAGGTTTACCTTCTGCGAGTAATGAGCCGGCGCTTGGGTCGCCCCTATTTCGCCATCAATGGCGATTTAAATTGAAATCGCCTCTTCATCTCGCCATATTTGGCGAATCATGAAAATCTCGTCCCTCCTGCCCGACCAAGCCCTGCTCCTGGAACTCGGCCGTCGTCTGGCAGCAGCGCGACTGGCACGGAACCTCACCCAGGCCGCGCTGGCGGAACAAGCCGGGGTTGCAAAGCGCACGGTGGAGCGCCTGGAATCCGGGGCGGTGGCCACGCAGTTGTCCGGATTTCTGCGCGTGTGCCGGGCCTTGGATCTGCTGGAAGGGCTGGAGACGCTGGTGCCCGAACAAGCCGCGAGCCCGATGGCGCAGTTGAAGTTGAAGGGCCGTCAGCGCAAGCGGGCTTCCAAGGCCAGAGCCATCAAGGCGAGACCTGAGAAATGGACCTGGGGTGACTCCTCTTGATCACGCCGATTGAGATCGACGACGGGACAGCTCGCATGAAGCGCAGCCGTGTCGGCTGGTCTATCGAAAAGAGGCGGACCGCCACACTATCTGGCTCAGCGTTTGCCGCGACTACCGAGATCGCTGACGATAGTGGCGACAAGATTCAGAACACCCATCGGCTGAACATCCCGAAGCAATGACCCTCACCGAATCCATCGTCGAGGAAGCCACACTCGAATGGTTCGGTGAACAGGGCTATGCCGTCGCTCACGGGCCGATGCTCGCGCCCGGTGAACCGGCAGCAGAGCGCGATTCGTTCGGCGAGGTGGTATTGGTGGCGCGACTGCGCGATGCCATCGCACGACTAAATCCGACCATCCCCGAGGAGGCACGCGAAGAAGCCTTGCGCAAGGTTCTGCGTATCGGCACCCCGTCCCTCACTCAGACCAGCCGTGCCTTTCATCGCCTGTTACGCGATGGCGTGCCGGTGGAATATTCGCGCGCTGACGGCAGCATTGCCGGTGACAACGTTCAGTTGATTGATTTCGACGAAGTGAGCGCGAACGATTGGCTGGCGGTCAACCAGTTCACGGTCATCGAAGGCCAGCACAACCGGCGGCCGGACATCGTGGTGTTCTTGAACGGCCTGCCCCTGGGTCTCATCGAACTCAAGAACGCGGCGGACGAGAACGCGACTATCTGGTCCGCCTATCAACAGATACTCACCTACAAAGCCGAGATCCCCGCGCTACTGCACTACAACGCGGTGCTGGTGGTGAGTGATGGCCTACAAGCACGTATTGGATCTGTTACCGCTAACCAGGAGTGGTTCAAGGTCTGGCGCACCATCGACGGCGAGGGCGATGCACCGAAGACCGCGCTTGAACTTGAAGTGTTGGTGCGCGGTGTGTTTGAGCGCCAGCGCTTCCTCGACTTGCTTCAGCATTTCATTGTCTTCGAGGAAGACCCGGACTCCGGCGAGCTGCACAAGATCATCGCCGGCTACCACCAATTCCATGCCGTGAATGCAGCGGTGGAAGAAACGGTTCGCGCCAGTGGCATGCGCGCCATGCGCGAGAAATCGGGCACATCGGGCGCGCCGGTGTAGCACACCAACTTGGCGCCACGCAGCAGCGCGCAGGACAGCACCAGCGCGCCTGCGATCCAGCCGATGTCGGCTGGCCAGCAGAACGTGTCGCCCGGATTGATATCGAAATGAACCACGGCGTCGTGGGCAATCTTGAGTGGGAAACCGCCGTGGGTATGGACAATACCCTTGGGTTTACCGGTGGTGCCCGAGGTGTAGATGATGAGGAAGGGATGGTCCGGTGACACGCTGGCCGGCGGGCACGAGGCGCCGTCCGCGTCCGCGAGAAAATCCGCCCACAGCACTTCGCGCCGGGATGCGGTGGTGGTGGCCACTGATGCTTCGCGCGCGGTGTCTTTCCAGATCACGCATTCGAGATCTGGCAACTGTGCCCAGGCCTGACGCACCACGCCTTCGAGGCAGACCGCGCGACCGCGCCGCGTAAAACTGCTCGATGCGATCAGCACGCGCGCCTCCGCTGCCGCTAGCCGCGCGACCACCGCTTCGACGCCGAAACCGCTGAACAACGGCACGACCACGGCACCGAGATAAGCTGTCGCGAGCAGCGCCACGCTGGCCTCGAGTCCGTTCTCCATCAAGAGCCCGACGCGCTCACCCGGCGCAAGTCCGTCGCGCGCCAAGGCCGCAGCAAAGCTGCGCACGCGCTGGCCGAGTTCACGGTAACTCAGCACTTGTACCGCGCCCGATTCATCCTCAGCGGCGATGGCCATGGACGCCAACGTGTCGGGGCGATCTCCCCAGGCCAACACCGTGTTGACCCAGTTCAATCGACCACCCGGAAACCAGCGCGGAAACTCTTGTCCATCGCTCACGTCGATGTAGCTTGAGGGTTGTTTGTCCCAGGCGATATCACAGAACTCAAGGACGGTGGACCAGTAACGCGCGGGCTCGGCGTTGGCGAGACGCAGCAGCTCGTCGTAGGACGACAGTCCGAGCGCGCGTGTCAGCCGCGCCACGCCAGACGAGCTTAAGTGCGTATCACTTGGTTGCCATAGGTTGGCATCCAGCGTAGTCAAGCGAGCGCCTCGGCCACCGTCGCCGCCTCGGTCCATCGCACCACCTGCTCGAGTGCATGGCGCAGCAAGATCTCACCATCCTGCAGATACAGATGCGACTTCGCGCCCGAGGCCATGCCGCGTTGAGTGCTCTCGATGTTGGCGAGATCTTCGAGCATGCCGTCGGCCATCTGTGCGGTGAAGTGCTCGAGCTGGATGCGTTCGCGCACGGTCTTCGGCGCCGGTTGATAGAAGCGGCCTTCCCACAACGTGGTGTTCGCCGAGATCGGCCAAAACTCGTGCGACCAGAATCGGTTGGCGGAAATCTGCAGATGCCAATTCGGGAAGATCCAGTTGACGTCGCTAGACCAGTTCGCGCTTTTCGTCGGATTGACGGCGGCGTGTTCGGTGAGCGGATTCACTTGGGCTTCATTCCGCGTACCGGTCACGGTTGACGCGGTAGGATTGAGCCAACGTTCGACCTTAGCCTCCGCTGGCGGTTGATAATCGGGATTCAGCCACAGCGACAGCGAGCGGTGGGCGCCGTAGATGTGCGCCGACAGCGGACGACAGTGAGGATTGTCTTTGCCTGCGTAGACCGGCGCGAAAGTGCGCGGATGGATAGAGGGCAGATGGTAGGCCTCGCTGAAGGCATCGGCCACCGCCTTCCAGTTGGCTTTGAATTCGCCGCGCATGACCAAGGCGTTGTCAGCGTGCGGGTATTCGATGCCACTGAAGGTCTCACCGAAAGGCCCCAGGAATTCTTTCAAGGTCACTTCCGGCACCGGCTTAAGATTGATGAAGATCCAACCTTCCCAGGTGTCGACGACGATCGGCGTCAAGCCGCATTGTTTCTTGTCGAGATTGAAGAAGCTCGCCTCGTCGGGCACACCCACGAGCTCGCCGGTATTGTTATAGGTCCAGCTGTGATAGCGGCAGGCGAAGCGACTCGCGTTGCCCTTGGTGTTCAGCACGACCTGATTGCCACGGTGCGAACAGACGTTGTAGAAGGCTTTGATTGCGCCGCCCTTACTGCGCGTGATGAGCACGGAAGCATCGACCACGGCGATATCTTTGACGAAGTAGTCGCCGGCTTTCGTCAACTGCTCGACGCGCCCGATCTTGAGCCAGGCGCGCCGGAAGATGCGCTCGCGTTCAAGTTCGTAGTGGGCGTTATCGGTGTAGAGCCGCGTCGGCACCCTAGCGGTCGATAGACCACAGGTGTCGGTCAGTGTTGGTTGCATGTCCTTGGGCGAATTCATCGCGCTACTCCTGCGAGTTATCCGACATCAGCCGCAGGGCTGAATGCCGACGGTAAGCTGCAAATTGTGGGTTACCGGCGAATAGGGCGAGTGAGATGCCTTGTGCAATTCGACAGCAATCGCGGCGTGGGTCAGGGCCAGCACGAGGCGGAACAGGCGCGCGACGTCGTCTGGCATAGCGTGCAGCGGATGGCCTTCGATGAGGGCCGTGGCTTCTTCCGCGCGCGCGACCATCGCCTCGTAGAAACGCATGATGTCTGCGTAAGGTGATTGATTGCGGTGTATCCAGCGTGCGTGCGAGGTGGGCAGATCCCAGTCATCGACGAAGGCTTCGAGTTCGGCAAAACCGTCAGGCAGGCGCTTAATCGTCATCTCACTCTCCAGTCACGATTGTTCCGACCACACATCATCCATGGCCCACGCCAGCGGCGTGAGGCGGGATACACAGGGCAGTCAGCAGCGCGTCAACGCGCTGGGCCCCGAGCGTCGCGCTGGTAGCAACACTGAGTTGCGCCGGCCGCAGTGAGCGTATGAAGCGCACCAGCGCGCGTTCGAGCGGCGGGCAATCCAGCAACGATGCGTGTGGCTCGC
Source organism: Pseudomonadota bacterium (assembly GCA_043782755.1). Taxonomy (GTDB): domain Bacteria; phylum Pseudomonadota; class Gammaproteobacteria; genus JADJYF01. The sequence continues at coordinate 6,158 of JAYWAC010000034.1, forward strand.
CTATCGATGAAGCGCGTTCTACCAATGTCGATTCCTCCTCCGATGCGGCCGCTGTAATGCACGCCCTGCCATGCGTTGCACAGGTGTGCGTGACCAATCCGAGGCGCTACTATCGCGCCTTGCGTGAATTCTGGTGACCAGCATGGGGACTATCAACTTCCAGCGTACGAAGCGCACGTTCGTCGATGACGAATGGACTGGCGTAGTGCAGTGCAGAACCGCAAGCCTGCCTGACAGCACAAGCGTCCGCTAGAGACGGCCGGGACCATGCCCAGCCTGACCGTCCAGTCTCTGATCCGGCGCATCGATCTATTCACCTTGAAGCTGTTTCTAGCCGCCATCGAGGAAGGACAGATCGGGCGGGCCGCGTTTCGCGAACACCTGGCGGCTTCGGCCGCCACTAAGCGCATTCAGGATCTGGAGGATCTGGTCGGCTTGAAACTCTTCGATCGCTCGGCGCGCGGCGTGGTACCAAGCGCGGCGGGCCGCATTGTCGAGAAACACGCGCGCGCCATGATCGCCGCCCTCGAAGACTTGCGTCGTGATCTCGCTGAGCTGTCAGAGGGGGTGCAGGGTCGCGTCGCGATCGCCACACCCGGCATGATGATCGCGCAATTCCTGGCGCGCGAAATCCGCGAGTTCGCGCAACGCTTTCCATTGGTCGAAATCACGCTGCTCAACGGCCAGAACGCCGAAGTGTTGCGCGCGCTGCGCGACGGCGAAGTAGAACTGGCGATGTTTTCCCACGTCGAGGGTGCAGCCTACGACGGCATCGACAGCATCGAATGCCGCAACGACCGACTGGTGGCAGTGCTGCCGATAGGACATCCCTTGGCGCTGGAGCATGAGGTCACGCTGGAAGCCTTGCTGGATCAGGATCTGATCAGCCTTGGCGAGGGCACCACAGTCACCAGCCAGTTGCGACACGCGGCACTCAGAATCGGTCGCCAACCACGCTTTCGCTACACCGTCACCACTATCGATGCGGCGCGCGGTCTGGTCGCCGCCGGACTCGGTATCGCGCTGCAACCCGGCAGCATTCCTTACTCCGACGAACGCGACCAGGTCCACACGTTGCCGGTAGCGGGGAGCTGGGCCGCGCGCAGCTACCGCATCGGCTACCTCAACGGCAAAGCGCTCTCCCCCGCCGCCGACGCCTTCGTGGCGCAGATGACCTCACCCAATAGCGCGAGTACGCCTAGCGACAACGCCGGCTGAAGCCGCCATCGCGCGCGAGCTTCATCAAGGCATCAGAGCATTTGATATCGGCGCGGCCAGGCGTGTATCTCGCTGACTAACCGCGTACACCTATTACTGACGCCGGCTCAAATGTCGAATCTTGAGCCTAGACGCTGGGAGCAAGGAAAACAGCCCCTCGTTTGGTCTCAGGCGGAGTAGTCACCATGCGTGCCAAGTGCTAGCTTCTCAGGCCGCCGGAGTCTCGATCCATAGCCCAAGGGGAGGCTCATCATGAAGATCACCGCCGCTGTTGCTCGTACCGCAGCCAGCCCGTTCAGCGTCGAACAACTGGAATTGGAAGAACCCCGCGCCGACGAGGTGCTGGTGCGCATCGCGGGCGCCGGCGTGTGCCACACCGATCTGGTCGCTCGCGACCAGGTCTTGCCCGTGCCGCTGCCCATCGTCCTCGGCCACGAGGGCGCGGGTGTGGTCGAGCGGATCGGCGCAGACGTGCATGGCCTCGTGCCCGGCGATCACGTGGTGTTGTCCTTTGCCTCCTGCGGCCAATGTCATAACTGTGGCCAGCATGAGCCCGGCTACTGCGCGGAATTCTTCCCGCGCAACTTCGGCGGTGTGCGGCCCGACGGCACAGCGGCACTCAGTGCGAACGGCGAGCGCGTCGCGAGCCATTTCTTCGGCCAATCGTCCTTCGCGAGCCACGCGCTGGTGAACGCGCGGAACGCCATCAAGGTGCGCGCCGATGCGCCCATCGACTTGCTCGGCCCACTCGGCTGCGGCGTGCAGACCGGCGCGGGCAGCATCATGCACGCGTTGAACTGCACGGCGGACTCGAACCTGCTGGTGCTGGGTGGCGGCTCGGTCGGCCTGTCGGCGGTGCTGGGTGCCGTCGTACAGAGCTGCAAGATCATCATCGTGCTGGAACCCAATGCCGCGCGCCGTGCGACCGCGCTCGCGCTCGGCGCGACGCACGCACTGGACCCGGCGGCGGGCGAACTGCCCGCACAGGTGCGCGCCATCCTGCCGCGCGGCGTTGATTACGTACTCGACACTACCGGCCGCGCGGACGTCATCGCGCAATCAGTAGGCGCAGTCGCGCCGCTGGCGACCATCGGTGTGCTAGGCGTACCCGCGCGAGCCGAGGATGCCGTGTTGAATTTCGACGTCATCGCGATGCTGGGCCTGGGCCTCACCATCAAGGGCATCACCGAGGGCGACGTCGATCCGGCGAGTTTCATCCCGCGCATGGTCGAGCTTCACATGGCCGGGCGTTTCCCCTTCGACAAGTTGGTGACCCGCTACCCGCTGGCAGAGATCAATCGCGCCATCGACGAGCAGCACCACGGCAGCTGCATCAAGCCGGTGCTGATTCCCTGAGATCTACAATAGAGAGAGAGGAAGACGTCATGTCGATGATAGAAGTTCGTGAAGACTGGCTGGCTAAGTCAAGCGAAGAAGCGCTAGAGCCCACGCGACGCATCGTCGATCCGCATCATCATTTTTTTGCCGGTGCTGCCGAGTTCCCGGACTACGATCTTGAGCAGCTGTGGGCCGACACTGGCACGCATAACGTTGCACAGACCGTCTATCTGCAATGTTGGGAGGGCTACCGTAAGGACGGCCCCGAAGACATGCAATGTGTCGGCGAAACTGAATGGGTCGATGGCATCGCGGCACGCGCGCGACAGCGGCCACAGGCGGCGCAGATCGGCGCCATGATGGGCACGGCGGATCTGCGCAGTCCGCGCGTGCGGGAAGTACTTGAAGCCCATTGCGCGGCGAGCAGCCTGTTTCGTGGGATTCGACAGATTGCTGCGTGGGATACCAACGATGTGCTGTTCGTCATGGAGGGGGTAGCCGACGCCAATCTGTACGGCGACCCGGCCTTCCGTGCCGGCTTCGCGGTGCTTACTGACATGGGACTGCGCTTCGATGCTTGGCACTATCATCCCCAGACGCCGCATCTGACCGCGCTGGCACATGCCTTCCCCGCCACCCCCATCGTGCTCGACCATCTCGGCACCCCGGTTGGAATAGGTTCCTATGCGGGCCACGAGGAGGACGTCTATCGCGAATGGGCGCGCGATCTGACCGCGCTCGCCCGTTGCCCGAACGTATCCATCAAGCTCGGCGGACTCGCGATGCCGTGGAATGGCTTCGGTTTTGAGAAGGCGGCGCAGCCCCCGACTTCTGACCAACTCGTTGCCGAATGGGCGCGCTACTTCCACCACGCGATCGAGCAATTCGGGCCCGACCGTTGCATGTTCGAGAGCAACTTCCCAGTCGATAAATGCGCGGTGACCTATGCCGTGCTGTGGAATGCGTACAAGAAGATGGCGGCTCGGTACAGCGCAGCAGAGCAAGACAGCATGTTCCGCGCCACGGCGACGAAGTTCTACGGCATCGGCTGAGTCGCGCGAGCGCGGCGTCGCCCTTACGGGGCCATGCCTTCGTGGCCTTTACTCGGCGAATAGTGATAGCACACGGTAATGGTGCGTTCCTTGAACAACCACCGTCCACGCTCCTTGATCAGGACGTCGTCGTAGCGGCCGGCGAGGATCCTGACATCGCCGCTCGATTCGACGAAATCTGAATCGAAGTAAGCTGACGCAGTGGCGTTGTTGCCGTTGACGATGATGTAGGGCTCGAAAAGCTTATGACGCGGATAGCGAACCTTGCGCACAGGCTCGCGAAAAAAACGCGTGTACCAGGCAAGGATCGCGGCGCGGCCCGTATGGCTCTTGACGCTGTCGAACGAGACCGAAAATATCGCCTTGCGGTGATACAACTCGCTCAACTCCACGAGTTTGCCGTGATCAATGAGCACACAGTAACGGCTGAGTAACTGTCGCACGCCTTCGTAGTCGCTCAATGGCGATCCCTTGGCGGCGTTGCGGGCGGGCGGCACAGGCGCGCGCCGCGTCGATTGCTTGACAGGCGTTGCGGCTATTGCTGTGCGTCGAGTGGCCATGGCCTGTTCCTTCCTTGCGTTGACAATCGTGGTTTGGGCTTGGGCAGCGAACGTGCGCAGATTTTTACTTTCCCCACCCCACAGGGGAAAGAATTACACGCGAAGATAACCGGCCTATGCTGCGAAATCGAGAGTCGCGGGGGTAGGCAGCGACCGAGGCATCAAGGGGGCAGAGCATTTGATATTGGTGCGGCCAGATTGAAACCGCGCGAGAATCCGCTTCGAAGACTCTGACCCATTGACCGGCGCGCCTATCGGCACCGCTGACTAAAACCGCACACTGCGCGAGCTTCGCGATCCAAGAATTCCCGCTTCGCAACTTTGCGCTTGGTCTTGAGCGCGTCGCTGCTTATGTTCGTCCTTAACCTAAGACTTGTGCTGGCCTTCGCCACGGCACGACCGCAACCACAGACCGAGGATCAAGCGATGGGCTTTGCTGCGATGAAACGCGTGAGATCATTCCTGTTCGTGCCAGGCAACAAGGCGTCGATGATCGACAAGGCAGCGGCGGCCCGTGCCGACGCACTCATTCTCGACCTCGAAGACAGCGTGCCACCCGATCTCAAACTCGAGGCACGCGGCATCGTCGCAGCCAAGCTTGCAGGGCTGGCAGCGCAGAGCCAGCGCACCTATGTGCGCATCAATCGCAGCCCACATATGGTCGACTTCGACGACGTGCTGGCGGTGGTCGGCCCGCATCTCGAAGGCCTACTCGTCTCCAAAACCAACGGGCCGGAGGACATCGCCTGTATCTCCATGATGTTGGCCGAAGCCGAGTTCCGCAAAGGCATGGAGGTCGGCGTCACGCGCGTGATTCCTCTGCTGGAAACCGCGCGCTCGATGGAACTCTGCTACGAGATAGCGAAACTGGAACGCGTCGCGGCGCTGGTCGGCGCCACCGCCAAAAATGCCGACACTGCACGCGCGCTCGGCTATGTGTGGTCGGCTGAAGGTCGCGAATCGCTGTACTTCAAATCACGGGTGGTGATGGCGGCACGGGCTGCTGGCAAGTTGCCTATCGGTGGCATCTGGCAGCAGGTGCATGACCTCGACGGATTGCGCGCTTTCGTCACTGCCAGCCGCGAACTCGGCATGACCGGCGAGCTGCTGCTGCATCCGTCGAACGTCGCCGTCACCAACGAAGTCTTCAGTCCATCGGCCGACGAGGTCGCCTACTACCAGGCCATGATCGGGGCGCACGCCAAAGCCGAGCTTGAAGGTCGCGCCTCGTGCATCTACGACGGCGAGCACATCGACATCGCCCACGTCGCGACGGCGCGCGAAATCGTGGCGCTGGCGGCGGAATTCCAGTCCTGAGGCCACAGATATCGTGTGCTTACCCACTCTCACATCGGACCGACCCACATGAGCACGACACCTGATCACATCGAGGTTCTGGAAGCACGCGAAAGCGCGTTGCGCGAGATCCGTGAAGCCGCGTCCAGTCTCGCGCGGCGCTTTCCCTTGAGCTACTGGCGCGAGTGCGACAAGCAAGAGAAATACCCCTGGGATTTCGTCAACGCCTTCGCCGACGCGGGTTGGCTCGGCATCCTGCTGCCCGAGGCCTACGGCGGTATGAATCTCGGCCTGACCGAGGCCGCCATCATGCTGAGCGAAATCGCTCGCTCGGGCGCCGGCATGAGCGGCGCGTCGGCCATTCATTTCTACGTCTTCCCGCCGCAGCCCATCATGCGCCACGGCTCCGAGGACTTGAAGCGTCGCATCCTGCCGCAGATGGCCAAGGGCAAGCTGCTGATGGCTTTCGGCGTCACTGAACCCACTGCGGGTGTCGATACCTCGCGCATCCGCACCAAGGCCGAGCGCCGTGGCGACCGGTGGGTGATCAATGGCCAGAAGGTGTGGACCACCAATGCGCAGAACGCCAAGAAGATCCTGTTGCTCGCACGCACTACACCGCGCGACGAAGTTCGCCCACTTGACGGCATGACGCTGTTCGTTGCTGATCTCGATCGCAAGCATTGCGATGTGCGCATCATCGACAAGCTCGGTCGGGCGGCGGTGGATTCGAACGAGGTGTTCATCGATGGCCTGGAGGTGGCGGATGAGGACGTGGTTGGTGAAGTGGGCCGTGGCTTTCATTACCTGGTCGATGGCTTGAATCCGGAACGCGTGGTAGTGGCAACGGAAGGCATAGGCATCGGCCGGGCCGCGCTCGAACTCGCCACGGGTTATGCCAATTCGCGCGTGGTATTCGATCGTCCCATCGGCATGAATCAGGCTGTAGCGCATCCGCTCGCGGAATGCTGGATCCGCCTCGAGGCAGCCGAAGCGGTAGCACTCAAGGCCGCCGCGCTGTTCGACGCGCATAAGTCCTGCGGACCGCAAGCCAACGCCGCCAAGTTCCTCGGCGCCGATGCCGGCTACCGCGCTTGCGACCAAGCCATGCAGACCCATGGCGGCTATGCCTACGCCAAGGAGTACCACATCGAGCGGCTGTGGCGCGAAGTGCGCCTGCTGCGGCTCGCGCCGGTGTCGCAGGAGATGGTGTTGAACTTCATCTCGAACAAAGTGCTGGGTCTACCGAAGTCGTATTGAGTACAGCGCGGGCGGGACCGCACACTTGCCAGGAGGACAGTGCATGACCATTCCTCAACTCGCCCGCCCCCTAGCGGGCATCCGCGTGCTCGATCTCACGGTCGCGCTAGCTGGCCCCTATGGCTCACTGCTGCTCGGTGGTCTCGGCGCCGAGGTGATCCGGGTGGAAGCGCCGGGCGGCAGCGATATCGCCCGCAGTAATCCGCCCTTCGTCGGCGCTGACGGTATTCATTTTGGGCAAGCAGCGAGCGACGACATTTCGCTGTCGCTACTCAATCGCGCGCGCAACAAGAAGAGCATCTCGCTCGATCTGAAAAGTGCGCGCGGTCTCGCGATTTTGCACAAGCTAGTTGAACACGTCGACGTCGTGATCGAGAACATGAGCGAAGGCACGGCGGCGCGACTCGGCGTCGGCTTTGATGATCTGCGAAAGATCAACTCGCGCATCGTCTATGCATCGATCAGCGCGCTCGGCGAGCCGAGCCTTTATCCCGGTCTCAAAGGCATGGACATCATCGTGCAGGCGCTATCCGGCCTCATGGAAGTGACGGGCTTCGCCGACGGACCACCGACTCGCGTCGGGCTACCCATCGCCGATCTAATCGCGCCGCTATTCGCGGTGAACGGTATCCTCTCCGCGCTCATCTATCGCGGTCGCAGCGGTGAAGGGCAGCACGTTCAGGTCTCGATGCTCGACTGCCTGGCATCGCTCGTCGCCGAGGAGCATTTCGATGTCTACGAACGGGCTGGTTATGCGCTGCGCACCGGCAACTATCACGATCGCCTGGTGCCTTTCGGTGTTTATCAGGCGCGTGATGGCTATGTCGCCATCGTCGCAATGCAGCCCGACTGGTTTCGCGATCTCATGGAGGCGGTGGGTCACCCGGAATTGGTCGAGGACCCGCGCTTCAGTAGCCGTGGGCCGCGCATGCAGCACGCGGCGACGCTGAACGCCCTCATCGAAACCTGGACGCGTGAACACAGCTGCGCAGAAATTCTCGCCGAACTCCACGAGCAGCGACGCATACCCTGTGCGCTGGTACGCACACCGGCGCAAGTGTTGGCGGACCCGCGTCTGCGCGAGCGCGGCGCGGTCGTCGATCTCGCGCATCCTGATCTTGGCCCGATCGGCGCGGTCGGCATGGGTTTACCGATCCAGTTCTCGCATTGCCACGCGCAATTCGATCAGCCGGCTATGCGTCTAGGCGCGGCTAACGGCGAAATCTACGGGCAGTTGCTCGGCATGAACGAAGAAGAACAGGCAGCGCTGCGCGCCGCAGGCGTCATCTGATCGAAAGGAGACCTTATGGACGCAGTTCTGCACGCGCATACATGCCATGTGAATGCACCGAGATTCGCAAATCGCGAAATCCCACGTGCTTTCACCGAACCCTTATCTTACTTTTGCATTCGTCACCACGCAGCAGAAATACCCCATGAATAAACTCAAAACCCCGCTCTGCGCACTGCTCGGCATCGAGTACCCGATTCTGCAAGCCGGCATGGGCGGGGTCGCTTTCGGGCCATTGGCGGCGGCGGTGTCCAAGGCCGGCGGTCTCGGTACCATCGCCGCGATTTCGCCTACCCCACAACGGATCGAACAGGAAATCAAACTGGTGCGCAGCCTGACCAACAAATCGGTATACGTGGACATCGGCTTTCCGGCACGCGCGCCGAAGGCATTGTCGGAAATGAAGCTGGGTGATTTGCCCGAACCGATCAAGCAGCGCCAGCAAGAGGTCGAAGCGCTCGGCGTCACGATCGCTCCGGTAGACCATCAAGCCATGAGCATGGATGACACCAAGGTCAAACTCGAGATCTACTTTCGGCACAAGTTGGACAAGAGTATGACCCTGTCTCCTCTAGGTGCGAATTTATTCGCACATTCGATTTCAGGGCATTGCGTTAGAGCACGCTATTGAATGTGCGAATGAATTCGCACCTACAAAGACAACGAACCAGCACTGCAACCAAATAAGGAGCTATCGATATGGGGCCATTGGCAGGCATCAAGATTATCGAACTCGGCGGCATCGGCCCGGGGCCATTCGCTGGCGCGTTGCTGGCCGACCTGGGTGCGGACGTCATTCGTATCGACCGCATCGTGCCATCGGGCAGTGGGCTCGCTATGCCGCACAAATTCATGCTCATCCATCGTGGCATGCGTTCGGTGGCCATGGATCTCAAGAAGCCGCAAGCGATCGCGGCATTACACAAGTTGATAGCCAATGCAGAGGCACTGATCGAAGGCTTTCGTCCCGGCGTGGCAGAACGTCTCGGCTTCGGTCCGGACGAGTGCCTGGCGCTTAATCCGCGACTCGTCTACGGACGCATGACCGGTTGGGGACAGGACGGTCCGCTCGCCCAGGCGCCTGGTCATGACATCAACTACATCGCGCTGAGCGGCGTGCTGCATAGCATTGGATCGCCGGGCGGGCCGCCGGTGCCGCCGCTCAACCTGACGGGTGATTTCGGCGGCGGTTCGCTCTATCTCGCGCTCGGCATCGTCAGTGCGCTGCTTGAGTGTCGCAGCAGTGGCCGTGGCCAGGTCGTCGATGCCGCGATGATCGATGGCAGCGCATCCTTGATGTCGCTTATGTATGGCATGCGCGCGGGCGGCTTGTGGAGTGACGAGCGCGGTACCAATCGTCTCGACTCCGGTGCGCCCTATTACAGCGTCTACGAGACGCGCGATGGCAAGCACATCGCCCTCGGCTCTAACGAAGCGCAGTTCTATCGCAATACCCTCGAAGTGCTGGGTCTCGTCGCCGACGACCTGCCGGCGCAGCAAGACAGCGATCGCTGGCCGGCAATGCGCGAGCGCTTCGCCGCGATCTTCAAAACCCGCACGCGCGATGAGTGGTGCGCTGTCATGGAGGGCCGGGAAGTGTGCTTCGCGCCGGTGCTGTCGATGGGTGAAGCACCTGAACATCCGCACCTCAAGGCGCGCAACACCTTCGTCGAGTTTGACGGTGTGGTGCAGCCCGCGCCGGCGCCACGCTTCAGCCGTACCCCGCCCGGCATTCAGCGTGGTGCGCCAAGCCCCGGCCAGCATACCGACGAAGCGCTCGCCGATTGGGGCTTCGACGCAGCCGAATGCGCGGCGCTGAAAGCTGCCAGCGCTATCAAGTGATCACCTTACCTAACACCCTGCAACCACTACACAGAGGAAACCAATCATGACTGGCAAGTATTACGAAGAACTCACTCCGGGGCTCGTAGTCGAGCATTCAATTCGTCGCACCGTGAGCGAGTACGACAACACGCTGTTCTCCGCGATCACTCATAACCTCGCGCCGCTGCATCTCGACGAAGAATATTCGAAGACGACCATGTACGGCGGACGCATCATCAACAGCATGTTCACGCTCGCGCTGGTCTGCGGCGTGACTGTCGGCGAACTGACGCAGGGCACGACCATGGGCAACTTGGGTTTCGAGCAGGTCAAGTTCCCCAATCCGCTGTTCCCGGGCGACACTGTCAAGACCCGTACCGAAATCGTTGATCGCCGCGAGTCAAAAAAATACCCGCAGGCCGGCATCGTCACCTTCAAGCACGTCGGACTCAATCAGAAGGACGAGGTGGTGTGCGAAGCGACGCGTCTGGGCATGATGTTGAAGAAGCCGACTTAGCACGCTGCGACACGTTCTGCTGACACGGGGCGCTGAGGTGCGCGACAAAGTCGCGCCCGCACTTGGCACGGCTTTGGGCAACGCATAAGCTCGCTGTTCTCCATTCAATCGAGACTAGGAAATGGAACCGTTCAAGCGCGACTACCGCCATGATTTCGATCTGACCGATCCGGAACTAAGCGAACGCTGGGACGATGTCGTGGCCGCAATGCACGCCGGTTGTCCGGTCGCACGCAGTGAAGTCGGCGAAGGCTACTGGGTGGTACACAACTACAAAGATGTCATCCAATGCAGCAAGGACTGGCGCACGTTTTCTTCGGCCGACGGCTTCATGGTCAACCGGCCTGCGGGCATGCCCTATTTTCCGCCTGCAGAAGTCGACCCGCCGCTGCAACGGGCACTGCGCGCGGTGCTCGAACCGTTTCTAAAACCACGCGCAGCAGCCGCTTTCGAGCCGCAAGTTCGCGCCCACGCCAATACCTTGATCGATGCCTTCATCGCCAATGGCGAAGTCGAACTGGTCAGCCAGTTTGCCAATCCGCTCCCGCAGTACGTGTTTTCGACCGCGGTAGCAGGTATGGATCGCCAGGAATTACCCTATCTGCTCAACGCCTTCAGCTTCGTCGGCCCGGAGTCGGAACGGGCACAGAATTTTCTGCACGGCATGACGCGCATCGAACGCTATATGCGGCAACGCCAGACCGAGACACCGCGTGGTGACATTGTCGATGCCTTGCTCACCTTCGAGCATGAGGACTTCACCTGGGAAGACAAGGTCGGCACACTCTGCCAGCTCACTATCGGTGGTATCGGTACCACCGGCTATGCCTTTTCCGGTGGCTTGTATCATCTCGCCACCCACGCCGAAGACCGCCAACGATTAGTCGAAAATCCCGCGTTGATCCCGCAGGCGCTAGATGAATTCCTGCGTCTATACCGTGGTGTCGTGAACATGGCGCGGCGCGTCAAGAAAGAAGTCGAAGTCGGCGGCGTGACGATGAGCGCGGGCGATCGCGTGTTGCTGTCCTACGGCGCCGCCTGTCGCGATCCTTCGCTGTGGAAGGAACCGAACAAAGTTGATATCGACAGGCGCGCAACTGCGCATCTCGCCTTCGGCGCGGGCGTGCATCGTTGCATAGGAGAATCCTTGGCGCGGGTGGTGCTGCGATTTGGTTACGAAGAATTCCTGAAGCGCATTCCGCAGTTCAGCGTCGCTGCCGACTTCGTACCCGAATACGAAACCGGCAGCACCCGCCATATGGTGCGCTTGCCGCTGCACTTCGCGGCCGCTAACGCGCGCGCCCGCCATGAAGGCAGTCCGCGATGAGCGCTTCAACACCGATAGCGATCATGGTTCACGGCGGTTTCCACGGTGGCTGGTGCTGGCAACGGGTGGCCGAGCCCCTGCGCGCAGCGGGCTGGCGCATCTACACGCCGACCTTGACCGGGCTCGCCGATCGCGCCCACCTGCTGACGCCGGCGGTGACCCTCGAGACCCACGTGCAGGATATTCTCGGCCTCATCGAGGCCGAAGAACTCGACGACGTGGTGCTTGTCGGTCACAGCGCCGCCGGGGCGGTCATCACCGTGGTGGCCGACCGTATACCCGCGCGGATCGCCGGCTTGCTTTACCTCGACGCATCGCTGCCGGCCCATGGTCAGTCGATGCTCGACTTCATGGGCGATAGCCAAGGCATCCCCGCGCTGTTTCGCGCCCAAGCCCAGACCCTGGGTGAGGGCTGGCGAGTACCCGCCGGCTTACCGTTTGATGCTGCGGGTTTCGGCGTTGACGATGCGAGCGACGCCGCGTGGGTCAATCGGCGCATGACCGCCCATCCGCTCGCAGCCTTCACCGAGCCAGTCCGCTTAAGCGGCGCGGGCGAGACCGTGAGACGGCGCGTGTACATTCGCTGCGAAGGCTTTCAGATTGCGCACGGCGAACCGCTGATAGCCCGGCTCGAAAAAGATCCGCGCTGGCACACCGAGCGCTGGGATTGTGGTCACAGCCCGCAGGTCACGGCGCCGTCGCGCGTGGTCGAGGCTGTGCAGAAGATGCGCGGCTAGCGGTGACGTCGATACTCTTGGCCAAGCGCATTCAATTTGGAGAGATCACACGCCGTGACCGAAATCATGCCCTTCGATCCGCGCCAGCATCGTCTGGTTGAACCGCGCTGGTTCGAGGATTTTTTCCTGGGAGAAAAATTCCTGCTGCCCTCGCGCACCATGACTGACGCCTTGTTCGCCGCCTTTCAACTGGCAAGCGGCGACAACCATCCGGTGCACTACGACGTCGAGTTCTGTCGCGCGCGCGGCATGCCCCATATGCTTGCCCATGGCTTCCAGGTGCTGGCCCAGACCTGCGGTGGCGCCGGTCTGTTCGCTCATTACGTGGAGGATTCGCTGAAGGGATTCATCGAACAAAGCAGTCACTTTCTCGGCATGGTGTTTGTCGGAGATACGCTTTATGTGACGCTGGAAACGGTGGCGCTGGTGGCGCAGCGAACGACCGGCTTGCTGAGTCTGAAATCGACCGTCCACAACCAGCGCGGCGAACTGGTGATGGACGGTGTGCAGAAATATCTGCTGCGCAAACGACCGATAGCTGCTGGCGCCTGAAGAGGATGTAACGCTGCTTGCTCGGATTTACGCGCGCGCGTCAGCGCGATGATTCGATGTCACCAACGAAGTTGGTGACAGAGCATGCCTTCGGCCTGCCGCATTGAACTTTCGCGCC
>JAYWAC010000035.1:0-19231 GCA_043782755.1 Pseudomonadota bacterium
CGATTTCATCGACGCCGCCGCGCCGCTGCCCAGTGATGCCGCCGCCCGGGTGGCGGTGATGCGGGCGTATTACACAAGTGCGCAGGGGCAGCCCGAGGCCTGAGGTCTCGCCGGCTTTTGCGCCTTTACTGTTCTTGTGTAGGTCCGATGCAGGTCCGACTTCAGTCGGACATTCAAAGGCGCGCCACCGATACATGCTGTGGAGTGAATGTCGGACTGAAGTCCGACCTGCAGTCGGACCTGCATCGGACCTACAATGGGCAATTACGACCCGGCAACGAATATCCGAATAAATTCGGACCCACAAGCGGCGCGATTTGCGATAATGCGCGCCCTTACACTGCCGACTAGCCCCAAAGCCTCATCCGTGTCCGCATCACCCCTGGTAGAAATCAAGGATCTAAGCTTCGGCTATTCGAGCGCGCGGCAGATCCTGAAAAACATCACCCTGGCCGTGCCACGTGGCAAGGTCGTGGCCTTGATGGGCGGCAGCGGCTGCGGCAAGACCACCCTGCTGCGCTTAATCGGCGGGCAGCTGCGGCCCTCCCAGGGTCATGTGAAGATCGCCGGCGAGACCATCCATGAACTCGATCAGGCGGGGCTGTACCGCATGCGTCGTCGCATGGGCATGCTGTTCCAGTTCGGCGCACTGTTCACCGACATGTCGGTGTTCGAGAACATCGCCTTTCAGATGCGTGAGCACACCGATCTGCCGGAAGAGAGCATTCGTGACCTGGTATTGATGAAGCTCAACGCCATCGGCCTGCGCGGTGCGGCCGCACTCATGCCTTCCGAGTTGTCGGGCGGCATGGCACGCCGCGTGGCGCTGGCACGGGCGGTGGCCCTCGATCCGATGCTGGTGATGTATGACGAACCCTTTGCCGGCCTCGACCCGATTTCCTTGGGCGTCATCGGTCAGCTCATCCGCCGCTCGAATGACGCGCTCGGCGCGACCTCGGTGGTAGTAACCCACGATGTGCAGCAATCGCTACATATCGTCGATTATGTGTACCTCATGGCCGACGGCTGCATCGTCGCCTCGGGCACACCCGACGAAATGCGCGCCTCGCGTGAGCCGACCGTGCATCAATTCATTCACGGCGAAGCAGACGGTCCGGTCGGCTTTCACTATCCAGCGGGCGATTTCGGCGCCGAGCTTGGACTACCACATGGCTGAGGACACACCCTCGCAGATCGGCGCTATCGGCGCCTTCACGCTCGGCGCGGTGCGACGCCTCGGCCAGGCCACGCTGTTCTTGGGGCAAGTGCTGCGTCATTCCGGCACCAGCTTCACCCGCCCGTCACTGACGCTGCGCGAAATCTATTTCGCCGGCGCGCTGTCGCTCATCATCATCATGGTCTCGGGCCTGTTCGTCGGCATGGTGCTCGGCCTGCAGGGCTATGAAACCCTGCAGACCTACGGCTCGGAAGAAAAGCTCGGTGTGCTGGTGGCCTTGTCGCTGGTGCGTGAACTCGGGCCGGTGGTCTCGGCGCTGTTGTTCGCGAGTCGCGCGGGCTCGGCCATCACCGCCGAAATCGGCCTCATGAAGGCCACTGAACAAATCGTCGCGATGGACATGATGGCGGTCAATCCCATCGCACGCGTGGTCGCGCCACGCTTCTGGGGTGGCGTGATCTCGATGCCGCTCTTGGCTGCGCTGTTTTCCGCGATGGGTATCTTCGGTGCCTATATCGTCGGCGTGCGCCTCATCGGTGTCGATGAAGGCGCGTTCTGGTCACAGATGCAGGCTGCGGTCGATTTCGATCACGACATCATGAACGGCGTGATCAAGAGCGCGGTGTTTGGCGTCGGCATCAGCGCGGTCGCCACCTTTGAAGGTTTCGACGCACCGCCGACGGCGGAAGGCGTCTCGCGCGCCACCACCCGCACGGTGGTGCATTCCTCGCTGCTGGTGTTGGCACTCGATCTGGTGCTGACCGGCTTCATGATGCGCATGTGGGGCAATTGAATGGATACGGGATACAGACATGAATAGCCGCGTAGTCGAATTCTGGGTGGGAATGTTCGTGCTGGTGGGCTTCGCCTCGCTGCTGTTCCTGGCGCTGAAAGTCGGCAATCTAGGCTTCGGCGAGGACGCCAGCAGCTATAGGGTCATCGCCAAATTCAACAATATCGGCAGCCTCAAGGTGCGCGCACCGGTGCGTGCCGCTGGCGTCACCGTCGGGCGCGTCGACGCCATCGAATTCGATGTCAAGGACTACCAGGCACGAGTCCACATGACCGTCGCCGGCAGCTATAAATTTCCCACCGATACCAGCGCCTCGATCCTGACTTCGGGTGTGCTGGGTGAGAACTATGTCGGGCTTGAAGCCGGGGCCGATGAAACTTATCTCAAAACCGGTGACCAGATACAGATAACCCAGTCCGCCGTGGTACTGGAGCAGCTCATCGGCCGCTTCTTGTACGACAAGGCGCAGAAAAAGCCGAGGTAAATAACCGTGTTACGACACTCCTTAGTTCGCGACATGCAGGCGCTGTGTCTGCTTCTAGTGAGCGCAACAGCCAGCGCCGGCATGGCACCCGACCAGTTGGTCAAGACCACCTCGGAAGAAGTGCTGACCATCGTGCGCAGCGATCCCGATATCGCCGCCGGCAACACCAGCAAAGTCATCGACATCGTCGAAGCCAAGGTCCTCGCTCATTTTGATTTCGAGCGTATGACGCGCCTCGCGGTCGGCAAGAACTGGCGCAATGCCAGCGACCCGCAACGCCAAGCGCTGACCAGCAACTTCCGTACATTGCTGGTGCGCACCTACGCGGTCGCCTTGGCGCAGTTCCGCGATCGCACCGTCGACTACCGTCCGCTCGAACAAGCGCCGAGTGGCCCCGATGTCATGGTGCACACCACCGTCGCCACGCCCCAAGGTAAGCCTATCAACATGGACTACCGCATGGGCGCGGTGGGCGAAGACTGGAAGGTCTATGACGTGCTGGTCGACGGTGTGAGCCTGGTCATCAATTACCGCAGCATGTTCGACTCTACGGTCGCCGAAAAAGGCATCGACGGACTGGTCGCCCTGCTCGAAGAAAAGAACGCCGCCGCGCGCAGCGGTGCCACGCAGTAATGATCCACCGCGACGGCCAGCGCCTGGTGCTCGACGGTCCTGTCACGCTCGCGACCCATGTCGCATTGCGTAACGCGGCCGCCGCACTGCTCGGCGAAGACCATCTGAATGTCGACTGGCGCGCGGTCGAAGCGGTTGATTCAAGTGCGCTGTCATTGATTCTGCATTGGCGACGACACGCTGCCGACAATGGCCGAGCCTTCACCCACAGCAACCTGCCGAGCGGACTGGCCGCGCTAGCAGAATTGTATGGGGTGAGTGAATTGATCGCCTGATATCTGGCGATATTCGCGTTGTAGGTGCGAATAAATTGGGTGTAGGTCTGAAACTGATCACCCGATAAAAGCAGGGGGTTTGGATTCTCTGCTGGCTTTCTATCTGCTCATTACTACGTCTATACCACGCCACCTCTCTATTCCTTTGTGGGTCAGACTTCAGTCTGACACTCGCTCAGCCTCGATAGCCTCGCCAGTTCATGAATGTCAGACTGAAGTCTGACCCACAAGGGCAAGCTCGGGGAGCGAGGCTGCGCGAAGATGCCAATGCACTGGGTGTAGCTTTGAATCGACTCATCTCCACAGGCCGCGATGGCGCTTGTTCCGCGCTATTGCCGCCCGACCGTTACTACGCTCTATGCCACGATATAGGGCGACGAAGGCCACAGTCGAGTGAGTATCTCAACATAGAGCCAAGCGCTTGATTGGATATATCGGTTTCAGACCTACACCCAATTCATTCCCACATTCATTCCAGTACAGAAGATCTAACGCCAGGGATACCTGACCTTGACCACCGTCCCCGCCTGCTCGTGCTCGACCCGCTCACACAAGGCCCGCACCAACGCGAGTCCGCGACCATAGGGAAGCGGTGTGTTGGTGCTGGCCGCGATCTCACAAGCCTGATAATAGGCATCGACATCGAAACCGCTGCCGCTGTCGCTCACCATGATCTCAATGGCACCGCTGCGTTCGCCTGGCGGCGCGGTCACGACGAGACTCACCCAACCATGCTGGAGCGCGGCCAGACGCCGCGTGCGTTCGTTCATATAGCTTTCGAAACCATTGCTATCGGCCTTCAAGCCTGAATCGAGCCGCAACACGCCGTGGTCGAGGGCGTTGACGAACAACTCGGTGAGAACGGTGAACAACGCGCTTTGCCGTGACTCGACACCGGCCAGCTCCTGGACCTGATTCATGAGTAAGGGCACCGGGTCGATTTCAGCGAGCTGCGGACCATGCAGGGTCAGATGCAGATGCCAGCCGTTGCGCGCGCACTGTGCGGCGCGCATCGCTTCAGCGTCATCCGTCACACTCGAATCCATGAGGCTCGCGTCACACAGAATCTCCACTGCGGTGATGTCGTCGGCCTGGGGCGACGGACCGCAGAAGCGTTCGAGTTCCTCCAGCACCAGCGGCAGGCCGTGGATCTTTTGCTGATCCACACGGCGCATCGCGTTCAAGACCCTGTCGGTGCCAAACGCGGTACCGTTAGTCGCGACCGCTTCGAACAGACCGTCGGAGGCCATCAACACCCGTGTGCCGGGCTCGATGTGCAGCATGCGTGGACCATCACGCAGGAACATGTCCTGTGTAATACCGAGCGCCAGGCTGTGGGCGACGATATTGGTGACCGGCTGCGTCGGATCGGGACCGAACACCAGCAGATCCGGCATGCCGCAGTTGGCCACGCGTAGATATTTAAGGCTCGGATCGATGGCAATGAAATGTGCCGCCATGAACATGCCGGTCGGAAACAGCGTGTTCAACTTGCGATTGATGCTGCGCAGGATCTGCTCGGGCGCAAAACCCTTGGCGGTCATGGCGCGAAACACTTCCGAGACCGGCAGCGCACCAATCGCGGCAGCGAGTCCATGGCCAGTGAAATCGCCCAGCATTGCGTAGATCTCACCCGAAGGCGCGCGCGCGACCAGATAGACGTCGCCACTGAAGCGCGCCGCCGGGCGCAGTTCCGCGCAGATGGTCGGATGGGAGAAATTACCGGCACCCACCACGCGCGAGAACAGCTTCTCGGCGATCTGTTCGTCACGCACCTGTTGCGCGTGCAAGGAGGTAACGCGGTCTTGCAGCGCCTGGATGCGTTGCAGAGCGGTGACCTTGGCACGCAATACCGCAACGCTATAGGGCTTGGAGAGAAAATCATCACCGCCCGCGTCGAGGCAGCGCGCGACCGTGCTCTCATCCGACAGCGCGGTCAGGAAAATGATCGGTACGAAACGCTGTTGCTCGCGCGACTTCATGATGCGGGTGGCGGCGACGCCATCCATGACCGGCATCATGACGTCCATGAAAATGATGTCGAAGCGGGTCTCACTGCTGGCGGCGATCGCCTCCGCGCCATTTGCGCATTCAGTGATGCGATAACCGAGACGTCCCAGCAGCCCGCACAGAATCAAGCGATTGGTCGCCTCGTCGTCGACGATCAGGGCATGGGGCGCGTGCTCAGCCAAACTCTCGGGTTCAAGGACGGCGGCGGTGGCTTCGTACATGGGATGGCGTGCTCGCTGTGATTGAGGTCGCTCTGCCCCGCGCCATGCGGGACGTGCGTCGCGGCCGTAGCCGGCTTCCTGGTAGCGGCGCCGCCGGGCCGCGACTGTAGGCGCTGTGTGCGGTAAAGACTGAGTACGCGACGGCCGCTATGGCCTCAAGGGTGGAGGTGCCGAGCATCGCCGGCGCGTCGATTTGACCAAGGGTATTCCGCTTCGATGACATGGAATCGATGACTCCCAAGCACGCGGCGCCGCCTTTCAACCCGGCGCAAATTCCGCAACAGCTGCTCGATATCCTGTCCGACCGCGTGTTCTGGAAGGATGCCGAAGGCCACTTTCTAGGCTGCAATCTGCCCTTCGCGCGCGACGCTGGCCTCAACGACACGCACGCCGTTATCGGACTCACCGATGCGGATCTGGTCTGGAGCGGGCAGGCCGCCGCGATGGCGGCCGACGAACGGCGCATCCTGCATGGCGAGAGTCTTGCGCTGTCGCTCGAGCGCCGCATCACGGTCACCGGCGGCGGCGAGATCGACGTGTCCTGCGCCCTGTTTCCGTGGCGCGATGCCGCCGGCGTGGTGGTCGGACTGTATGGCCGCTATCAGGCTCTCGACCAGCAACAAGCCGTCGAACGGGATTTGCGCGAAGCACGCGAGCGCGCCGAGACCGCCAACCGCGCCAAGAGTGATTTCCTCGCCCACATGAGTCACGAGATCCGCACGCCCATGAACGGCGTGCTGGGCATGCTCGATCTGATCGATAGCTCCATGCTCGACAGCGAGCAGGCGGGCTTCGTCGCCACGGCGCGTAACAGCGCGCACGCGCTGCTGGGTCTGTTGAACGACATTCTCGATTTCTCACGCATCGAGGCCGGTCAATTGCACATCGACAACATCGAATTCGATCTGCATGCGCTAGTGCAGGACGTCGCGCGCAGCATGGCACCGCGCGCGCAAGACAAGGACATCGAGTTGGTGTGTGACGTCGGGCCGCAGTTGCCGCGCTATTTGCAGGGTGACCCAGGCCGCTTGCGTCAAATCCTCGTCAATCTGCTCGGCAATGCCATCAAGTTTACCGACGACGGCGAAGTGGTGTTGACAGTCGCCAGCGTGGCCGAACACGAAGGCCGCTATGCGCTGCGCTTCAGTGTGCGCGACACCGGCATCGGCATCGCGCAGGAAAAGCAGTCGCGGTTGTTCAAGAACTTCTCGCAAGCCGACAGCGCGGTGACCCGCGAATTCGGCGGCAGTGGTCTGGGGCTCGCCATCAGCAAACAATTGTGTGGCTTGATGGGCGGCACCCTGGACTTCACCAGCGCCGCCGGACGCGGCTCGAACTTCTGGTTCGAACTGACCTTCGCGGCCGCCACGGGACTGCGCGTCGCAGCGCCGATAGCCGACCTGCGCGGCGCCCACGTGCTGGTGGTCGATGACAATCTCACTCAGCGCGAAGTGCTGGCCGCCTATCTGCGAGTGTGGGGCGTACGCTGCGAAGCAGTGGCCAGCCAGCGCGCGGCACTCGACTACCTGCGCTTTGCCTCGGTTGCCGGTGAAGCGGTGCAGATCGCCGTCATCGATTTGAATATGCCGGGCGGCGACGGCCTGAGTCTCGGCGCGGAGATCCGCGCAACCAGTGGTGCTCGAGCACCCGCCTTGGTCTTGATGAGCTCCAGCGCGCGTCGTGGCGACGCCCAAGCGGCCCGCGAGGCGGGCTTCGTCGCCTATCTATCCAAACCCGCCCACGCCGACGATCTGCATGCCTGTCTGTGTCAGGCGCTGGGTCTGCACGGTCTGCACACCCTGACTAAGGGTGGCAGCGAACTCATCACGCGCCATAGTCTGCGCGAGCGTCGCGCCAGCGGTGCGCATCTGTTGGTGGTGGAAGACAACGTGGTCAATCAGGAAGTCGCGCGCGGCCTACTCGCGCGCTTAGGGTTTGGCGTGGACATCGCGGTCAATGGTCATGCCGCGCTCGCCGCACTCGCCAGCCGCGACTACGCGCTGGTGTTGATGGACTGCCAGATGCCAGAGATGGATGGCTATGCGGCGAGTCGCGCGATTCGGATCGGCGACGGTGGTGTGCGCGATCGCGGCATTCCGATCATCGCCATGACCGCCCATGCCCACGCCGCCGAGCGCGAGCGATGTCTGGCGGCCGGCATGTCGGATTACCTCTGCAAACCCATCGCCGCTGCCGAGCTGGAGGCCTTACTCGCCAAGTGGCTGGCCGACAGCACACTGTCGTCCAGCAGCGCTGCGCCGCTCAGCAATGCGATCGCGAGCGTGCACGATACGGTGCTCGACCTGGCCTCGTTGCGCCAACGCCTGTGTGAAGACGAGGCCTTGCTCGCCACCGTGTTGGCGACCTTTCTGCGCGACACGCCGGCGCGCCTGGTGGCCTTACACGAAGCCATCATCGACGGCGCCACCGAGGAAGTGCATCGTCATGCCCATCAACTGCGTGGCGTGGCCGCCAATGTCGGTGCGCGTCAGCTCGCCGCCCAGGCCGCGCAGGCCGATGACGCCGCCGGCGACAGCGAAACCTTACGGGCGCTCGGCGCAGCTATCGTGCGTGCATTTGAGGATGTACGGCGACGGGTGGTGGAACTCGAAAGCGGCGGCCAGTTGCCGCGCTTGTCGGAAGTCTAGCGCGACGCAGCGTTAAGGCTCAGCGTCCAGCGGACACGTGTCATGAAACTTGCTGAAGTCGACCTCGACCGTACCGGGGCTGGTCTCATACACGGTGTCGACATAGGCGTGATGCCAACGGAAGTCATCAAGGTAATATAAATGTCGCGCATGCACCTGCTGCGCGAAATTCTCGTCGTAGCCGCTGACGATATAGGCAAGGCTCACGTCGCGTGCGATCATATCGTCGGCCGTCATGCCATACAGCAGGCTGTCTTCGTCGATGACGTGATAGATGAGCCACGACAGGATCAACAATGGATTGTTGTCGCGCGCCAGCGTGCCGCGATGAGAACGGCGACCGACTTGTTTGCCGCCTTCCATTTCATTGGCGAGCACCCAAAACTTCACCGTCACGTCGCTCAGATAATTGTGCCGCGTGTTGGCAACGCGAATGATGAGGGTCAGCTTGCCCTCGTGCAAAGCGATGATCGGGTGACGGGCGAACAGCAGCTCGGCCTTGGGCCGCGTGAAGCGCGCGAAGGTCAGACCAGTCATGAACGCATAGCTCGCGATGCCGAGCAAAATTTCGGCGGAGGCGAGCGCATGACCATAGGCGCTGTGCGGTTGAAAACCGCCGAAACTCACGGTGCCAAAGACTTCGACACTGAAGAACAATAGATCGAGCCAGCCGGCCGGGTGCTGACCGATCACGGCCTGCGCATCGAGCGCGAAGAGGGTGGCGAACAAGACATTCACCGCCACAAACAGCAGCCCATAGCAAGCCAGCAGACGCGGCCAGGACATCGACATGCAGAGGTGAAAGATGTCGCCAAAGCGACTGCGCGCGAGACCCGTGCCAGAAATACTGCGACGACCTAACTGTATGCGCACCGCAGGGGCGCGACGAGGACTGGCGGGCATGGATGCTTCCAATGGGGGGGCAGCGCCAGCCTGACTCGCTGGCCGCCATTGCGCAAGACGTCGCGCGCGTCGTGGCTCAGCGGCGCGGCAGCAACAAGCAACCGGCCACCAGGCCCACACCCGCTGCAATCACGGACGCTGTCATCACCGCGAGCTTGGCCTGCGCCAGCATGGCCACATCCGGAAAAGCCAGATTGGCAATAAAGATGGCCATGGTGAATCCGATACCGGCCAACAGACCAACCACGCACAGGCCACGCCATTCGACGCCGCCCGGCAAGCAACACAGTCGCGCGCTGAGAGCGAGTCGCGTCGCCAACAGGATGCCGAGTGGTTTACCCACTACCAGGCCGACGATCACGCCGAGACTCAAGCTGCTCATCGCGGCGGTGTCGATACTGAAGTTGACGCCGGCATTGGCGAACGCAAACAGCGGCATCACGCCATAGGCCACCCAGGGATGGAGCGCCGCTTCAAGTCTTTCCACCGGACTGCCGCGCGCGTCGCGCATCGGCGTCAGCAGGCCCAGCACCACACCGGCGATAGCGGGATGGATGTGCGCGCTCAACATGCCGTACCAGATGACGAGGGCCGGCAAGCCGAAATCCATGGGTTTGCGTTGGCCGGTGCGCTGAATGATGAGCACCAGAGCGATGCCGGCCAGGGCGATGCCGACGCCGCGCAAGGCGATACCATCGGCGTAGAAGCACGCGATGATCAACACCGCGATGAGGTCGTCGATGATGGCGATGGCGAGCAGTAGCACGCGCAGTGGTTGGGGCACGCGGCGGCCGAGCAGAGCCAGCACACCGACCGCAA
The DNA here is from genome assembly GCA_043782755.1 of Pseudomonadota bacterium. Classification (GTDB taxonomy): domain Bacteria; phylum Pseudomonadota; class Gammaproteobacteria; genus JADJYF01. Next base: position 9,964 of record JAYWAC010000035.1, read on the forward strand.
AGGCGATGTCGGTGGCGGTCGGCACCGCCCATCCGCCGCGCGTGACGGCGGCGGCGTTGAAATGCAGGTAGATGAGCGCTGGCAAGCTCACGCCGCCCAGCGCCGCCATCACAGGCAGACAGGCGAGCTTGGCGCTGCACAGCGCGCCGTTGTGCAGCTCGCGGCGAATCTCAAGGCCGACCACGAAGAAGAACAAGCTCATGAGTCCGTCGTTGATCCACAAGCGCAAGGGCACCGGTCGCGCATGCGCGCTGAGTCCGGCAATCGGCACCCAATCCCACAGTGCGAAGTAATGCGCAGCCCAAGGTGAGTTGGCCCATAGCAAGGCCAGTGCCGCAGCGGTCAGTAACAGCAATCCACTGAGTGCTTCGACGCCGATGAACTGACGCAGGCGTCCGCCGCGCGTTGTGCCCGTGACCGGCGTTGGTGTGCAGTTGTCGGTGGAGGGTGGGGTGGGCATATAGGACACTCTCGCATGGCGGCCCGACCCTGCGATTGTCCTGCGGACGCCGGTGGCGTCGCACCCCTTGTGTGCAAACATACGAGAAAGGCCGGGCACCTGTCGAGAGGAGGACAGCAAGGGCTATGATCGCGCCATGCTTCATCCGCCCATTCCGCTGTCCAAACTTCTGTTGTGCCTGCTGCTGAGTCTCATGCTCGCCGCCACCACGCAGGCCGACGACATCGTCAGCCCTTCCGCCGTTACAGCGCCCATCAACGCCGAACACTTCGACTGCGAGAACGCTTTCGATTTGATCGCGATGATGGTCATCGCGCGTTGCAGCGTCTATCAGGCGCCACCGACCGCCGCCGAGGCCTTGAATGCCGCCGAGGCACGTTTGCGCACAACCGATCTCGCTACGGCGCAGGAATTGGACAGCAGTCATATCGCCTTCTGCCCGCTGGCGGCCGGCACCGGCATGGTGCCCGCGCCGGGCCAGCTCTATCTCGACGACGGGCTCATCGGTCTCAGCACCGATGGCCTGGCCGAGATCCTCGCCCATGAGCTCGAACATGTGCGCCAGTTCGAGCGCCTCGGCACGCGCGGTTTCAAGTGTGAATACGTGCGCGACATGCTCGCCTGTGGTGGCTGTCAGGACCGTGGCCATCGCCTCGAGGCCGAGGCCTATAGCCGTCAGGATCAGGTGCGCAAGCGCCTGCTGGAAATCACCACGCAGGACAGCGCGGCGCAATAAGGGTGTCTACTAGCGCCCTGGTACCGTGCTGACACTAAGACTGTCACGCAGACGGCCGAGCAAGGCCAGGATCTGCATGGCGCTGAGTTGTTCGGCGTGATTGTTGTCGATGACATCGGCCTGCGCGCGGCGATGTTGATCGCGAATGGCGATCAAATCCTGTAGCGAACGTCGACCGGCGTTGAACTGCTGATCATAGGCCGCCACCACCTTGTCGCTGGCCTGCGCACGGCGCTCGAGACTCGACGCGATATGGCGCGCTTCGCTCCACACATTCCACAACTGCGTGCTGGAGGTCTGCGCATCGAGACGCGCCTGATCGAGATCGGCCAGCGCTGCGGCCATGTGCGCTGCCGCTTCACGCTTCTGGCTGAAGGTGCCACCACCGAGCGGCATCTCGTAGTTGAGCGAGACCTGCGCGCTGTCGCGTGATTCCACTACCGGGTCGGGTTTGATGTCGGACAGCAGGCGTTTGCGAAATTCCAAATCGACACGCGGCATGAGCGCGCCACCGGCCACACCCACTTCCTCGCTGCGCGCCGCCGCACGCGCTTGCGCTGCGAGGACTTTGGGATTGGTGGCGAGTACCTGCTCCAGCATGTCGTCCTGGCTGATGCTCGCCATCGCGGTCTCGTTGCCGGGGTCGCTGAGTTCGCCCGGCGGTGCACCGATCAACAGGAGATAGCCTTGCTCGGCACCGCCCAGCTCGCCACGCAACTGCGCCACTTCCCACTGCGCTTCGATATGACCGACGTTGACTTGATCGACATCCGATGGCGCGGCCTTACCGGCCGCCACCATTTTGCTGACGTCTTCGACCAGGCTCTCGGTTCGGCTGACATAGGCGTCGGCCACCGCAAGGCGGCGGCGCAGCCGCAATACGTCGAGGTAAGACGCCGCCACCTGCAACGCGATGTGTTCGTGGGCGTCGGCCAGGTCTTCGTCGGCCGCGTCACGATCGCGTTTGGCCATGCGCACGCCGTGGTAGTCGCTCAAACCGCGAAACAGATTCCAGCGCAGAAATGCATCAGCGTTGCGACTGCTGCGATCAAGGCGCGTGCCGAGCTGACTGTCGTGGGCTTCGTTGGCGGCGGCCTGCATGCCGATGCTGGGGTAGTAGTTCGACTTCGCCTGACGCACGCGCTCGGCGGCGGCATCGAGCAAGGCGGCACTCGAGCGCACGCTGGGATGACTGTCGATGACCTGTTGCACAACGGTGTCGAGAGTCTCGGCCGCCACCGGCAGGCAAGGTGCGACCAGCGCCAGACACACCCACAGTCGGCCGATGATGAAGGGCAAGCGGCAGCGCATGATTTCAGCGTTCGCGCAAAGCCTTGTCGAAGGTCTTGATGACCGGCTTCAACATGTACTCCATGAGTGTGCGGCTACCGGTATGAATGCTGGCGTCGGCCGCCATGCCGGAGGAAATGGTGAGCCGCTCTTCGGGCTTGCCGAGATAATTTCTATCGGTTTCAAGCACCACTTCGAAATAGAGCTGATTGTCGGACTGCGCCTTACTATCCGGGATGGCGTCGGCACCGACCCGCAAGACCTTGCCGTCAAGGCGGCCGAAGATGGAGGAATCGTAGGCCGTGATGCCGATGATGGCGTCCTGGCCCGCACGGATGAAGGCGATATCGGCAGGCTTGACCCGCGCGGTAATAAGCAGGGTGTCCTGCACCGGCACCAGCTCCATGATGGTTTCGCCCGGCTTGGCCACACCGCCGACGGTGTTGATCAATAAACGATTGACCACCCCGTCCATCGGCGAGCGCAGTTCGCGACGCGCGACGCGATCGTTGCTGCCGGTCAACTTGGCGGTCAGGTTAGCGGCCTCGGCCGCAAGCTTGCTGCGTTCACGACTGGATTCGGCGCGCGCATGGGACAAGACTTCGGCGACACGCGAATGACCCTCCGCAATAGCGGATTCCAGACGCGGCATGGAAGTGCGTGCGGCGTCGAGATCGCCCTCGACACGGGTCGCTTCCTGCTGCGCACGCAGATAGTCGGCGCGCGCGCCGGCACCCTCGGCGGCCAGCTTCTCTTCCATCTTCAGGCTTTCGCGACTGCTCGCAAGCAGCGCCGACAGCGAAGCAATGCGCGACTGGATTTCGATCAACTCCTGCTCACGTTGGGCAAGCTGACGTCGCGCGGTTTCCAGCGCATCGTTGCGTTCTTTTTCGCGCGTCGCCCACAGGCTGCGTTCCTTGGCGACCGTGTCGGGCACTTTGTCTTCGAGCTCCTGCGCGAAGGCTGGCGCGCGACCGGCCAGTTCCGCATCGATGCGGCTGATGGCGGCCTCGGTCGCCCACAAGTTGTGCTGATCTTCACCCTGCTCGGCGGCATATTGCAGGTTCTCGACATAGGCCAACAGATCATTCTTCTTCACGCTCTGGCCTTCGCGGACGCTAAGTTCACGCACGATGCCGCCTTCCAGACTTTGAATCAGCTGCACCTTGCTCGATGGCGTAACCTGGCCCATAGCGTGCACCGAGATATCGAGCTTGGCGACACTCATCCATGCCAGTGCGAGCAGCAGGAAGCCGCTCAAGACGCCGACCAGGGCGCGCGCGGCGAGACGCGGACCGCGATCGAGATCGGGATGCAGGACGCTTGCGCTCATGCGTTCGCCGCGCGATCGACCGCCGTCTGCTGCGCACTCGCCTGCAAGCGTTTCAAGACTTCATCGCGCGGCCCGTCAAGCAACACGCGGCCTTGGTCGACCACCACCAGACGATCCATCAAGGGCAGCATGGCGGTGCGATGGGAGACCAGCAGCAAGGTCGCGTCGGGCAGACGCCGCAGATTGGCGATCAACTGCAACTCGGTGGCGGGGTCCATCATGCTGCTCGGTTCGTCCATGAGTATGAGCTTGGGACGCTGCACCAGCGCGCGCGCAATGGCGACCGCCTGACGCTGGCCACCGGACAAGCGATCACCGCGTTCGCCGACCTGGGTGGCGAGACCGTTAGGCAGTTGTTGCAGGGTCTCTTCCAGGCAGGCGAGGCGCACGGCTTCCAGCAGTTGCGCGTCATCGACATTGGTCGAGCCGAGCAGAATGTTTTCCTTGATATCGCCATGGAACAGTGTGATGTCCTGCGGCACGAAACCGATTTGACGACGCAGACTCAAGGGGTCCATCTGACCGACAGCCACGCCGTCGATCAAGACCGCGCCTTGCGCGGGCGCATAGATATTCAGCAATAGACGTAACAGCGTGCTCTTGCCCGAACCGATGCGACCGATGAAGCCGACTTTCTCACCTGGCGCGATGCGCAGATTCAAGCCCTTCAACAGCGGCGGCGTGTCGGGATAGGCGAAATGCACGTCGCGCAATTCGATCGCGCCGCGCAGACCCGGCACATGCAGATCGCCGGCACCGCCGTCGGTCGGGGCCGACATGACCTTGTCCAGCGCCGACAACGCGACCTTGGTCTGTTCCCAGCGCAACACCAGGCCGGCTATTTGAGCGACCGGGCCGATGGCGCGCGATGACAACATCGAGACCGCGATCAACTGGCCCATGGTCAAGGTGTGCTCGGCCACCATGGTCGCACCGAACATCACGATCAGAATGGTGTTCAAACCAATCAGGGTCGCGACGGTGTAATTGCCGAGCGCGCTGATCTCGCGCATGTGCAGATTGTTCTCGGCAATCAATACGCTCAAGCCTTCCCACTTGCGTCGCGCCCAGGCTTCGGCGCCGAGACCCTTGACGGTGTCGAGGCCGTTCATCACTTCGAACAGATGGGCGGTGCGCGACGCCGATTCCTTAGTGCTGGCGTTAATGGTACGGGCCAGCGGCCCACGCACCATCCAAGCGGCAGCCAAGGCCAGCGGCGCGATGGCCAGTGGTACCAACACCAGCTGGCCGCCAATCAGACCGATCACCGCCATGAAGAACACCATGAAGGGCAGATCGCCGAGCAAGGTCAAGGTGGTCGAGGTGAAGAAATCGCGCACCGATTCGAAATCGCGCACGACATTCGCCAACACCCCGCCCGAGGCCGGCCGGTTGGCGGCGCGCAGACGTATGCTGTGGGCGAAGACGTGACTGGACAGCGCGATGTCGGCCTTGCGTGCCGCGCATTCGAGCAGATAGCTGCGCAACAACTTGTTGATCAGATCGAACAAGGTCACCGCCACCGCCGCAGTGGTCAGCACCCATAGACTGTCGAGCGCGTTGTTCGGCACCACGCGGTCGTAGACCGCCATCGAATAGAAGGGCACCACGATGGCGAGCAAATTGATGACGACGGTCGCAACCAGCGCCCATTGGTAGATACCGCGATTGGCTTTGAAGACATCCCAGAACCAGCGACGCGTTTCGGGCAGGTGATAGAGCAGACTGCGGGCGTCGAAATGAAACACCGGCCGCACGCAGAACCAGCGTCCCGGATGTTCGGCGAGCAGTTGCGTCAGTTTCACCCAGTGGCTGCCGGTCACACCCGGCAGGGCGCATTCAACCCGCTCACCGTCACGATGCAAGACCACCACCGCGTCGCCCTCCTCGGACACGATCAAGGCCGGCAACATCGATGACTTCATCTGCTGCGCAGGCACGGGCGCCGGGGTGACCGCCAAGCCGGCACGGCCAGCGCATTCCTGCAATTCATCGACGCTGACACGACCAAGCGGCAAGGGCACGCCGCCGGTCAGTTGTTCGGCATCCAAGCTGCGGCCGAAATAACGGGCGAGAAACAACAGCCGATCCAGCACCGCATCGACGGGACGGGGGAGCGACAACGGCGCGGGCGATGACATGGAAGTGGACATGGTCTGGTCTTGCAATGGGGCGCCTCTAGTGGCGTTTCGTATGTTGGGGCGGCTCGCCACGCTAGGCAGCAGGGATGGCGGCATGCCGAAGCGAGAACTTTAAACCAGCCTCGCCCCGCATCATCGCGTGCAACCGACCCTCGGCGCAGCTTGTTGCCGCGCCGACGCAAAGCGGGGGGCATAGGCCCCCCGCGTTGCTATCCGCCTGCCCCGCGCGGGGCGCCAGCGAATCAGGCCACCATCGCACTCTGGTCGTAGAGCGCCGCCATCTGCTTCATGGCATCGGCCGCGCCGGTGTCGAAGGCGTGGTCCGCCACCACCTGGGTGGTGGCGACGGGCGCCGCGCCGAGACCGGCCAGTACGCTGTCGAGGCTGGCATTGCTGCCGAGCAGCTCGCCGATGGTCGGCAAAGTCACACCCGCCGCCGCCGCGTCATGCGTCGAGACGTTGAAGTAGACGTCGGTCATGGCGACCGAAGAGCCGTCATCGAGCGTCGCCGAGCTGCGCTCGAGGTGCAGATTGCCCTGCGCATCGAGTTCCGGCACGGCGGTGTAAGCCACCGCCAGGCTGGCGATACCGTTAGCCGCCAGACCTGTCAACTCACCGGCATCGGTGGCGTGATTGCCATTGGCATCGCGCCAGATCAGGAGGTCGGCGAAGTTCGCGTCGCTCTTGTCGACCACGCCATCGTGGTTGCTGTCGTAGGTCGCCAGGTTCGCGAAGCCCGCGCCCTTGGTGATACCGCCAAACAGTTCGCTGATGTTGTCGATATGGCCGTTGCCGTTCTTGTCGACGGCGAGGAAACCGTCACCGCCGGAGATCCACCCCGAAGCCACCGCCTTGCCGGTGCCGAAAAGATCGAAGGTGCCGGTGGAATCGGCACGGCTTATGGTGTGGATGCCATTGTGATCGAGATCCAGCACGATGGGCGTGATGGCCGCGTCGCGGGTCATGTCGTTCTGACCCGAGGCCAGGGTGAAGGCATCGGTCTTGGTGACATTGGTAGTCGCGATACCATTGCCAGCGACATCTGAATCCACCGCGTCGTTGCTACCCACGTCCTTCACCGCCCACTTCCAGATGTTCATGTTGGTGTTGTGGTAGATGACATTGCCCTTGTCGAACTGCAGCACGTAGGTGCCTGGGTTCAGATCGGTGAACAGATAGTTGCCGCTGGTGTTGGTGGTCGTGGTCTGCAGCACGGTGGTGCCAGTGGCATCCATGAGATTGACCTTCACACCGCCAATGCCCGGATCGTTGCCGTCTTGGATCCAGTTGTGGTTGGTGTCTTCCCAGACCTTGTCACCGACACTCGCCTTGCGATAGAGACCAGCATCGACCGTCATATCGTTCTGGCCAGCCGTCAGCGTGGTGACGGCGGTGGTGCCCGTGCCATCGATATCACTGTCCAGTGCGTGGTTCGCGCCCTGATTGCTCTTGGTCACGTAGTAGCCGCTAGGCGAGACCACTTGCACCTTGTAATCGCCCGGGTTCAGATTGGTGAACTTGTAGGCGCCGCTGGCATCGGTGGTGGTGGTGGCAAGCGTCGCGCCGGCGCTGCTCAAGAGCTTGACCGTGACGCTGGCGATGCCTGCTTCGCCATTGTCCTGCAGACCGTTGTAATTCTTGTCCTCCCATACAAAGTCGCCGATGCTGGCCTTGGCGACCGGCGCGCAATAGTCAGGCGCGCACACCGTCACCTTATCGAGCTTGAAATAATCTTCCGGCGTGGTGTCGGTGGTATCGGCGGCGAGGATGAACAGGTTGCCACGCACGCCGGCAGCGTTGAAATCCGCCCAGCGCGCGGTGGTCAAGGTCGTGGTATTGACCTCGGTGTAGGACGCCCCCGCCAGGACGCTGTTGCTCATGCTAGTGATGGTGGCCGAGGAGTTGCCGACCCAGATCTGCGCATCACTGTCGCCGACCACATAGCCGAAATAAGCCTTATCGACCAACACCGCCTGCGAGAACTGCAGCACGACATAGTTGTTGCGCCCGACGTTGTCGATGGTGTGGGTGTTGTTGGCGCCGCTTTCGCTGGAGTCGGTAACACCGAGACCACCGCTATAGGCGCCCAGGAAAGCTTTCTGCCAGGAGTCAGTACCCTTGTCCTGGCTGAAGGCGCGCGCGGTCACTGACACACCGGTCAGCGCGTCGGTATAGCTACGCGAATTGCCATCGGTGCCACTGGTTGAGGAGCTACCGGAGAAATCGAAGGTCACCGGACGGCACACCGGCGTCAAACCGGCATCCCAGGTGAGATCTACTTCGCCGGCGGTCAGCGTGGTGGTGATGGTCTTGCCAGTGACGACATCAGCGTCGGAATCCAACGCATCGCTGTTATTGCCGTTGGCATCCTTGGTCGTGAAGTTGTAACCGGCGAGCGGCACGAACTGCACGGCATAGTCGCCAGGGTTGAGCCCGCTGAAGAGATAATCGCCATGCGCGTCGGTGGTCTTGGTGGCGAGCACCGTGCCGGACGCATTGAGCAGGTTGACCGTGACACCAGACACGCCCATTTCGTTGGCGTCCTGCAGGCCGTTGGCATTGCAGTCCAACCAAACGTGATCGCCAATGGACGCTTTTTGCGCGACCAGACCGGCATCCACAGTGAGATTAATTTCGCCCGAAGCGAGAGTGACTATCTGGCTCGTGCCGGTCGTCGTGTCGGCGTCGGAATCGCTGGCGTCGTTACCGGAATTCGCCGTGGTGTAGTTGTAGCCCGCCAGCTTGCTGAATTGCACCTGGTACTGCGTGCCCGGCGTCAGGTTGCTGAACAGATAATTACCGTCACCCGCCGTGACGGTGGTCTGAGTAGTGTCGCCGATACCGTTGATGAGGCCATCGGCGCCGCCGCCGATCAGAGTCACGGTCAGGCCATTGACACCGGTCGCACCGTCGTCCTGTTGGCCATTGCCGTTGGTGTCGACCCAGATGCGATCGCCGAGGCTGGCGGACTTCAATTCGCCGAAATTGTTTTCGACGCTATTGGTGCCCTGGCTCAGTACGATGCCGCTGATCGTGTCGTTTACCAGCGTGCTGCCGCCTGCGGAGCCCGCCGTATCCTTGCCATCGAGGTAGCCGGCTGGCTGGGTCTCGCTGGTGGTATACGTGCCCGGGCGCAGATTAGTGAACTCGTAGTGACCACCCGCATCGGTGGCGGTGGTACGCGTCACCGCGTGACCGAGATCGTCGGTGCCGCTCAGGGTGATGGTCACACCTGCAATCGGCGGCTCGGCATTGCGCACACCGTCGTTGCCGACGTCCTGGTACACATAGCCCGACAGCTGGGCCGG
>JAYWAC010000036.1:0-7303 GCA_043782755.1 Pseudomonadota bacterium
CCAAGCGACCCAGCAGTCACTGGATAAATGGTGTGAGAGTGCCAAACAGACCGAACACGACGTACTGCGCAGGCGGATAGTGGACATCTGCAAACAGAAGGGACGCGCCGACGCGCAGTGCAATCAAGAAGCCGCAGACTATGGTTCGATGCAAATCCGGAGTTTCGATCAATCTGCGGATCTACCGGTATGCGTGCAAGCGAGGGAATATCGAAAGGCGCATGGCGCTGAAAAATAGCAAGAGTGTAAAAGTAGCATCGACCAAATGAGGGGAGCGACTGATGTTCGAAGTGCAGGGTTCATGCGCGACGCCATTTGGCCGGATGCGCGAAGTGCTGGCCGCCCATCTCGCCTCGGGTGACGACCTCGGCGCCTCGGTGGCGGTCATCTATCAGGGCCGCATGGTGGTCGATATGTGGGGTGGCTGGGCGGATACCGAAAAGACCAAGCCCTGGACCGAACACACCCTCACCAATGTCTGGTCGACGACCAAGACCATGACCAATCTCACCGGCCTGGTGCTGGCCGATCGCGGTCTCATCGACCTCGATGCACCGGTAGCCACTTACTGGCCGGAGTTCGGCGCCAATGGCAAAGGCGGTGTGTTGATGCGCGACGTGCTCGCCCACACCTCGGGCGTATCGGCCTGGGCGCAGCCGGTGAAGCTGGAAGACATTTACGACTGGGAGAAATCGACCGCCATGCTGGCTGCCCAACCACTGTGGTGGGAACGCGGCACGGCCTCGGGTTATCACGCCTTCAATCAAGGTCATCTGGTTGGCGAAGTGGTGCGCCGCGTGACCGGCAAGACGCTGGGGCGTTATTTCGCCGATGAACTGGCGGGGCCGCTGGGCGCCGACTTTCACATCGGCCTCGCAGCGGAACATGATCATCGTGTTTCCAACATCGTACCGCCACCACCGCTGCCCTTCGATCTCGACAGCCTCGACAAGGACTCAGTGATGTTCAAGACCTTCACCGGTCCGCCGCCCGACCCGACTGCGGCCTGGAGCACGGCCTGGCGCCGCGCCGAGATAGGTGCCGCCAATGGCCATGGCAATGCGCGCTCGGTGGCGCAGGTGCAGGCGGTGGTGAGTCACGGCGGTGAGATCGATGGCGTGCGACTGCTGTCGCCCAAGACCATCGCACGCATCTTCGAGGAACAGTCCCACGGGCTCGATCTCGCGCTGGGCATTCCGCTGCGCTTTGGCATCGGTTACGGGCTGCCGGAATCGGTCACCATGCCCGATCTGCCCGCTGGCCGAGTGTGTTACTGGGGTGGTTGGGGTGGTTCCTTGATCGTGAACGATGCCGATCGCCAGCTCACCATCGCCTACATGATGAACAAGATGGCACCCGGCATCATCGGCGGGCCGCGTTCGGCAGCACTGGTGCGCGCTGCCTACGCGGCCATTGCCTGAGCGTGGGGCTTTAAGCCTCGCGTCTGCTGAACAAGATGCGCGCACCCTGGGCGCCGTATTCCTCGTGATGAGTAATGCCGCTGTCGAGACTGAAGGTGTCGCCGGCATGGCAGGTGGTGGTGCCTTGCCCCGTCACCACGCTGATTTCGCCATCGAGAATCAGTGCGCAGGCGGAGTACTCATGGCTGTGGTCGCTGGTAACGAGATTAGCCTCGCGCTCGATCACGGCGGGCGCGGGAAAACCCTTGCTGGCAAGCATGACGCGGAAGGTGGTTTCATTCATCGGCTCGGACTCCATAGCGCAAAGGCGTCACTATAAACCGCAATCGGGCACAAGGCGCCAGCTTCTATAATGGCGCGACCAGCGCGCCGCGAATACTGGCGAACTCAAGACATTGGCTGCGCCATACAAGCCGCATGCTGTGCTCGGCGCTTTATAGCCGCTGGCGCCAAGTCTCGTCTCGCGCTTATCTTTGCGTTTCGAAACCCATCATCACTATCTTTCGAGGGGACTCCCATGCGTCGCGACATCGAATTCAAATCCGAGGGCTTGACCTTACGCGGTTGGCTGTACACGCCATCCAAGGGCAAGGGTCCCTTTCCAACCGTGGTCATGGCCCACGGCTTTTCCGGCGTCAAGGAAATGGGGCTGGACGAATACGCCGAAGTGTTCTGCAAGGCGGGCCTCGCGGCGCTGGTCTATGACAACCGCTGCCTGGGCGAGTCCGAAGGCAAGCCGCGTTCCGACATCGACCCAGTGATGCAGATGCGCGACTACCGCAGCGCCATCACCTTCGCGCAGATGCAGAAGGAATGCGATGCCAAGCGCATCGGTGTGTGGGGCACGAGCTATACCGGCGGCACGGTGTGCGCGGTCGCGGCGCTCGACCGTCGCGTCAAAGCGGTGGTTAGCCAGGTGCCGTTCATGAACGGCGTACGCAACCTGCAGCAGTTCCTGCCGGTGGTGAACATGAAGGGCTTCCGCCAGATGCTCGATGAAGACCGTCAGCGTCGCGTCGAGGGCAAAGCTTCGCAATACATGAAGATGTGCACCCTCGATCCGACCGAACCGCATCTGTTTCCCGGCGAGCAGACCTACAACTTCATCCACCGCTATCTCGGCAAGGGCAAGAAGTCGACCTGGGAAAACCGTGTCACGCTGCGTTCCATCGACTACATGCTGGAGTATGACGTCAGTGGCTACATGAAGCTGATCAGCCCGACGCCACTGCTCATGATCGTGTCGGAGTTCGACACCTGCACGCCGACCGACATCGCGCTCGACCATTTCAACATGGTGCCGGGTCCGAAGCAGTTGCACATCATCAACTCCGACCACTACGAGGCCTATGTCGAGAAGTTCGACGAGACCAGTCAAGTGGCGCGCGACTTCTTGTGTGCGAATCTGTAAGTACGTTCGCCAGCCTTAAGCGCCGCGTCAGCGGCGCTTAAGCGTCCACCCGCCGCTCCAGGCGTCGATGGAACCATAGCCCGAGACTCACCACGCCCACGCCGGCCATCGAGAACGCCGCGCCGTAGCCACGGCGATCGATGAGCCAGCCGATCAGCAGCACGCCGAAGCCCTGCCCGAGGAACATCATGAACACCCATAGCGCGAGTGCCGTGCCGCGCGCATTGGGATCGAGCTCGGTGGCCTGGGTCTGCATGGTGTTGTGAAAGGTGTAGAAACCGAAGCCCGCCAGGAACAACAGCGGCGGCGTCATCCACCATACCGGCAGTAAGGGCAAGGTAAGATAACAGGCGCCGAGCAGGGCCGTGCCGACCACCACCATGCGCCGCTCGCCGAGCCGCGCGACGAGGGGCCGCACCATTGCGCTATAGACCATACCGCCGAGGCCATACATGCTCAAGATCGCGCCGATCACGGCGTAACCGAGCTCAAAGCGCTCACGCAGATAGGCGCCGTAGAAGGCCGCGATGCCAAATATAAAGACGCCTTCAAGCGTACCGGTGATGACCACCGCGCGACTGCGCGGCGCACGTAACACCGCCCAGTAGATGGCGAGGATTTCGGTAAACGAACGTTGCTGCGCAGTGCTCGTCGGCAGCTGGCGCGCGGCCGTCACCCACAAGGCCGTGGCGACCACCGCGCAGCACAACGCGAACAGAAAAAAGATCTGCCGCCATTCGAAATACTGCGCGACCAGGCCGCCGAGGCAGCCGCCACCAATCTGCCCGAGTACCAGGCCGTTGAGATAACGCCCGATCACCAGCTGGCGAGTTTCATAGGGCACTTCGTCGGCGATATAGGCCATCGCCAGCGGCACCGTGCCAGCCATCGATGCGCCACATAGAAAACGCATCACGACCAGGCCTTCGAGACTGCCGGTCAGCCCCGAGCCGAGCACGAACAATGTCGAAACCGTCAAGGCGCCGGCGACGACGCGCAATTTGCCGGCGCGATCACCGAGCGGGCCGAACACCACCTGGAAGGCGCCATAGGGCACCGCAAAGGCGCTGACCACGATGCCAGCGGCGCCGACGCTGGTGCCGAAGTCATGCGCGATGAGCGGCAGCAGCGGCCCGGTCACCGTCATCACTGCCACTACCACGAAGCTGGCCGCGCCGAGCAGGAAAACGATGGATGGCACTAGTGTGCTGTCCCGTGATGAACTTTGATAATTCGCGCAGGAATCGGGCCGCGAGGCAAGGCGCAAGGAGGAGTCATAACAGCGCTATGGCGACGACGAGCAACGCCGCATCGCGGTTCGAGACCAAGTGAATTACTAAGATTCATTGCGGGACAGCACACTAGGGGGGCGTCCTGTGACAAAGCCGGCTAAGGCCGGGCGCTGGTGAGCGTCATTCGCGTCAGGCCACGAGGCGGCCCGCGCCATGGGTCCGCGACCTTAAGCCCATTCAATGGCGCCGTCCAATCGTGCGGACTGTGCCGTGGGCCGTTACGGTTTTATCAACTAGAATCGAGCCGGTCACACGATGTGTCCGCCATGGAGATCCGCCCGTCGATGCAGCCCGTCTTGCCCAAGCCGCCGCTGGCACGTCTGCAGGAAATCGGCTTTGAACTCGCCGGCGAGTGGCTGCTCGATGACGGCGAACCGTGCATCGAAGTACGTCGCTATGCGGCCGCCGCCAATGTGCTGTATGCCTTCGTCAGCGATCAGGAGCTGCTCTACATCGGCCGCTCCGGACGCGCCCTCGCCCTGCGCATGCAGGGCTATGAACTGGGCGGACCGACGCGCTCGGTGCGGGCGCGCAACCGCGAACGCATCGTCGCGATGCTGACCCTCGACCAGCAGGTTGCGCTCTACGCCATGCCTGACCCGGGCTCGATGCTATATGGCTCGTTCCGCGTCAATATCGCCGCCGGTCTGCAGCACAGCCTGATCGATGCCCTCGACCCGCCCTGGAACAAGAATACTGGCAGTATCTTCGAGGCCGCCGAGCCGACGCCGCTCAACGTCGTGGCCGCCGCGCGCCGTCGTCGTCGTGCGGCCGAAGCCGACGACGACAGCCATGTCGGCACCACCAGCGCCAGACCCAGCTACCGCTTTCTGGTGGGCTATATGTATATGGATAAGGGTTTCTTCAATGTGCCGGTGCGCTATTCGCGCTTATTCGGCAACGACCGCGAAAAGATCAAGATCCTCTGCGGCAGCGAGAAATCACCCATCCACGGCCTCATCGACCGCTCCAGCAATACCAATGCCTCGCCGCGCATCGTCGGTGGCAGCCCGCTCAAGCTGTGGTTCGAGGAGCACGCCGGGCTCAACAACCCGGTAGACATCGACATCCTGGCGCCTAACGCCGTGTGGATCCGCAATCCCGGCACTCGTTTCGAATGAGTCGCCGGGGGCTCTCCAAGATGCCCAAGGCGGGCGCATTGCTTTAGACTGGCCCGCTACTGCCATGGATAAATCCCTCAAACAGCTCGCCGTGTTGTATGCCGACGTCTCGGGCAGCACGCGCCTGTATGAACAGTACGGCGACGCCATCGCGCGCACCGATCTGGCGCTGTGCATCGACATCCTGCGCGACATCGCCACGGGACTCAGTGGCGAAACCCTGCAAACCATCGGCGACGAGATCATGGTGGCCTTCAGCGAGCCGGTGAAAGCCGCGCTGTGCGCGACCGAGATGCAGGCCAGTCTGCGTCGCAGCGGTGAAGAAGGCCGCTTCAAGATGGGCGTGCTGCATATCAAGATCGGTTGGCACTACGGCGCCGTGGTGTGGCGCGACAACGATCTACTCGGCGAGGCGCCGACCACCGCTCAGCAGATCATCAAGCTCGCCAAGGCCGACGAGATCCTGACCTCGCGCCAGGCGGTCGATACCCTGCCGCCACCGCTGTTCCCGGATATTCATCCGATAGAGAAAGTACCGGCTGAAGCCTGGAATGGCGAACTCGCCATCTACAAGATGCCGTGGGAGCGCACCGGCGAGGAAACTCAGATCTCGTCGCGCCCGCGCATGAGCGCTACCGCTGCGGAAATTGCGCTGATACTCAACTACGGTGAGCTGCGGCTGCGGGTCGATTCACGTAATGCTACTTGCAGCGTCGGGCGCGGCAAGCAAGCCGGTCTGCAGGTCAACGGTCGACTAACCTCACGTCAGCACGCTGAACTCTCGTTCCGCAACGGGCGTTTTTATCTGCGTGACGAAAGCACCAATGGCAGCTATGTCGTCAGTGAGGACGGCGCGCGCAAACATCTGCGCCGCGAGGAAGATGTGCTGAGTGGCCGTGGTCGCATCGGCTTTGGTGCGTGGCCGGACGACGATGTCGATGGCAGCGTGGGCTTTGATTGCGGGGGGTAATCAGACCTCTCGTCCTTGTCAGTCAGACTGAAGTCTGACCCACAAGGGATTGCGGATTGGGAATAGGCAGGTCAAACAGTGGCTGCGATCTCAGCGCTTCCCCGCCCGCTCAAGCGCGCCACCTGCCAGGCGATCAGCACGCCACCGAACAGACACAGCGCCACGCCGTAGAACACCTCGGTGGCCATGCCGTGATCGAGCATCTTGCCAAACACGAAAGGCCCAGCGGCAATGCCGGCATCGAGGCCCGAATAGACCACGCCGTACACGCGCCCGGTCGCGCCGGGCGGTGAGGCACCGCGAATCAGCATGTCG
Organism: Pseudomonadota bacterium; assembly: GCA_043782755.1. Classification (GTDB taxonomy): domain Bacteria; phylum Pseudomonadota; class Gammaproteobacteria; genus JADJYF01. The sequence goes on from JAYWAC010000036.1 coordinate 6,531, forward strand.
CGTGACGGGCCACTCAAACCCGAGCCGAAGCCCATCACCACCATGAACACCATCGCGTACATGCCGGGCAAGAGCTTCATCGCCACCGCCAGCGCGGCCAACACCGACAGCGCTAGCGCGATGGTGATATTGCGTTCCAGCACGCGACTGCGTGACACCAGCCAGCCACCGGCCAGCATGCCGCCGGCACTCGCCAGCATATAGATCGTGATGCTCATCGTCGCAGCGTGGCGGTCGAGGCCATAGGCCTCCATGAAGATAGTCGGCGAGAAACTCTGCACGCCACCCAGCGCAGCGGCGACGAAAAAGAAGAAACCGAAACACAGCCAGATGATCGGCAGGCGCAGAAAGGCGAACAACGACTCGCCCGCTCCTTGCGCCTCGATCTTGCTGACTGGATGGACGGCCGCCGGCGCGTCCAGCACTTCGCGATAAAGCCACACCAGCGCGATCATGAAGATCGGTAGCAGCGCCGCCGCGAACACCGCGCCACGCCAGCCAAAGGGCGTCGCCAGAGCGACCAGAAATAGCGGCGCAAAGGCCCAACCCAAACTGCCCGACAAGCCATGCACCGAATAGGCCGGTCCCAGGCGCGGCACGCTGACACGATGATTGATGAACCAGAAATCGACGGGATGAAACACGCAGTTGCCCAGGCCCGCGAGCACTGCGCCGAGTAGGAAGCCGGCATAGCTGTGACTGGTCGCGAACAACAGTGCGCCGCTGGCAAGACAGGCCAGGCCACCACTCAAGGTCGCGCGCGGACCGTAGCG
>JAYWAC010000037.1:0-7297 GCA_043782755.1 Pseudomonadota bacterium
GCAATTCCTTGTAGCGCTGCAAGGTGTTCTGCACGGCACGCGCGGTGTCGTAGTGATCCTGACCGACGACCAGCGGATCGAGCTGGCGACTGGTGGAATCGAGTGGATCCACGGCCGGGTAGATACCCAACTCGGCGATCTGACGGGACAACACCACGGTCGCGTCCAAGTGCGCGAAGGTGGTGGCAGGGCTCGGGTCGGTCAAGTCGTCAGCCGGCACATAGACCGCCTGAATCGAAGTGATGGAACCGGTCTTGGTCGAGGTGATGCGTTCCTGCAACTTGCCCATTTCTTCAGCCAGCGTCGGCTGGTAACCGACCGCCGACGGCATACGACCGAGCAGCGCAGACACTTCCACGCCGGCGAGGGTGAAGCGGTAGATGTTGTCGATGAACAGCAACACATCGCGGCCTTCGTCACGGAACTTCTCGGCGATGGTTAAGCCCGTCAGCGCCACGCGCAGGCGGTTGCCGGGCGGCTCGTTCATCTGGCCGTAGACCATGGCCACCTTGGACTTCTGGAAGTCCTTGACGTCAACGACCCCCGCTTCCTGCATTTCGTGATAGAAGTCGTTACCTTCGCGGGTACGCTCACCGACACCGGTGAAGACCGACAGACCCGAATGCTCGGTCGCAATGTTGTTGATGAGTTCCATCATGTTGACGGTCTTGCCCACGCCGGCACCGCCGAACAGACCGACCTTACCGCCCTTGGCGAACGGGCAGACCAGATCGATAACCTTGATACCGGTTTCGAGCAGTTCGGTGGTCGGCGACAGATCGACGAATTTCGGCGCTTCGCGATGGATGACCATGCGCTCGTCTTCGCCGATCGGGCCGAGTTCGTCGATGGGCTCGCCCAGCACGTTCATGATGCGGCCAAGCGTCTTGATGCCGACCGGCACCTTGATGCCCTCGCCGGTGTTGACCGCGACCATGCCGCGACGCAGACCGTCAGTGGAGCCGAGCGCGATGGTTCTGACCACGCCGTCACCGAGCTGCTGCTGCACTTCCAGCGTGATCGCGGTGTTCTCGATTTTAAGCGCATCGTAAATATGCGGCACGCTTGCGGTCGGGAACTTGACGTCCACGACGGCGCCAATGACCTGTACTACGTCTCCAGAACTCATCGCTAAAGTTCCTCTCAGTCGGATTCTTTGATTCAGTTGTTCGTATGTGCGCGGCGGGCGCTTAAACCGCTGCGGCGCCGGCCACGATCTCGGACAGCTCTTGCGTAATCGCCGCCTGTCGCGCCTTGTTGTAAATGAGCTGCAGCTCGTCGATCAGCTTACCGGCGTTGTCCGACGCCGACTTCATCGCCACCATGCGCGCGGCCTGCTCGCAGGCGATGTTCTCGACCACCCCCTGATAGACCAGCGACTCGACGTAACGCGTCAACAACTGATCCATCACTTCGCGCGCCTCGGGCTCGTAGATGTAATCCCAATGATGCTTGAGATCATCGTGCTCGCTGGGCGGCAAGGGCAGCAGCTGTTCGAAATCCGGCTTCTGGGTCATGCGATTGACGAACTGGTTGTAGATCAGGAACACCTGATCGACGCGCCCTGTGTCATAGGCATCGAGCATGATCTTGATGGTGCCGATCAGCTGTTCGAGCTGCGGTGCATCGCCGAGGGCGCTCACCTGACCGACCACATTGCCGCCGATACGCGAGAAGAAGCCCACGCCCTTGGTGCCGATCACACACAGCTCAAGTTCCTTGCCCTCGCCTTCCCATTTCTGGAATTGACGCAGGGCCTGACGGAACAGGTTGCCGTTCAGACCGCCACACAGACCGCGATCCGAGGTGATCACGATCGCACCGACACGCTTTATCTCGCGCTGAATCAGGAACGGATGCTTGTACTCGCTGTTCGCGTGAGCAATGTGCGCCACCACCTGACGCATCTTGTCAGCGTAAGGGCGCGCCGCAGCCATGCGCTCCTGTGCCCTGCGCATCTTGCTCGCCGCGACCATTTCCATGGCCTTGGTGATCTTCTGCGTATTCTTGACACTCGCAATCTTGGTGCGAATCTCTTTGGCTGCGGCCATGCTCGACTACCTTAGGTTGCGCTTACCAGCTCTGCGTCGACTTGAAGCTTTCGAGCGCGGACTTCAAACCGCCCTCGATCGCGTCGTCCAGATCGCCGGCCTCGTTGATCTTGTCGACCAGCGCCTTGTGCGACGAGGCCATATAGCTATGCAGCGCGGCTTCGAAATCACCGACCTTGGCCAGCTCGACATCGTCGATATAACCACGGTCAACGGCGAACAAGCTGATGGCCATCTGCGCCACCGACAACGGCGAATATTGCTTCTGCTTCATCAACTCCATGACGCGCTGGCCGCGCTCGAGCTGCTTGCGGGTCGCTTCGTCAAGGTCGGAGGCGAACTGCGAGAAGGCCGCCAGCTCGCGATACTGGGCAAGCGCCAGGCGCACACCACCACCGAGCTTCTTGATGATCTTGGTCTGCGCCGCGCCACCGACGCGAGACACCGACAGACCGGCGTTGATAGCCGGACGAAAGCCCGAGTTGAAAAGGTTGGTTTCGAGGTAGATCTGACCGTCAGTGATGGAGATCACATTGGTCGGCACGAAGGCCGACACATCACCCGCCTGGGTTTCGATGATCGGTAATGCCGTCAGCGAACCGGTCTTGCCCTTCACTTCGCCATTGGTCAATCGCTCAACTTCTGCGGCATTGATCCGCGAAGCACGCTCAAGCAGACGGGAGTGCAGGTAGAACACGTCGCCCGGATAAGCTTCGCGGCCCGGCGGGCGACGTAACAGCAGGGACACTTGGCGGTAAGCCCAAGCCTGCTTAGTCAAATCGTCATAAATGATCAGGGCGTCTTCGCCACGATCACGAAAGTACTCGCCCATCGCGCAACCGGCGTAAGGGGCAATGTACTGCATGGCGGCGGAATCGGACGCGGTCGCCGCGACGATGATGGTGTGATCCATCGCGCCATGTTCTTCAAGCTTGCGGATCACGGTGTTAATCGACGACGCCTTCTGACCGATGGCAACGTAGATGCACTTAATGCCAGTGCCCTTCTGATTGATGATGGCGTCGATCGCAACCGCAGTCTTGCCGGTCTGGCGGTCGCCGATGATCAATTCGCGCTGACCGCGACCGACCGGCACCATGGCGTCAATCGACTTAAGCCCCGTCTGCACCGGCTGACTGACCGACTGGCGCTGAATCACGCCGGGTGCGATCTTTTCGATCGGCTGAGTCTTGCCGGTGTTGATTTCGCCCTTGCCGTCTATCGGCTTGCCGAGTGAGTCAACCACGCGACCGAGCAATTCCACGCCGACCGGTACTTCGAGAATGCGGCCGGTACAGCGGCAGGTGTCGCCTTCCGAAATGTGCTCGTACTGGCCAAGAATAACCGAGCCCACCGAGTCCCGTTCGAGGTTCAGGGCGAGGCCAAATACGCCACCCGGGAACTCGATCATTTCGCCCTGCATGACGTCCGACAGGCCGTGAATGCGGGCGATGCCGTCAGACAGGCTGACCACGGTCCCTTCGGTCCGCGCTTCGGCCTTCAGATTGAGGCCTTCGATCTTCTTCTTGATCAGTTCGCTGATTTCAGTTGCGCTGATGCTCATGGCAATCCTCTGCGGCAAAGACAATTAAGTTTCGTGTGGGGCTGGCCTTCAGCCCGCCTGCTGAGCAAGCGCCGTCAGGCGGCCGCGCAGCGAGAGGTCGATCACGGAGTCGCCTACCTTGATCACCGCGCCGCCGATGAGCGCGGGGTCGACCGACGCTTCGATCTTGCAATCCTTGCCGAGTCGGCCGCGCATAGCGGTATCGATCTTGGCGCGTTCGGCGTCGCTCAAGGGAAAAGCCGAAGTCACTTCGATTTTCACCTGGCCTTCGGCATTGGCGCGGCTGCGCTCATAGAGCTGCGCGATTTCCGGCGCGAGTTCCAGGCGTTCGGTCTCGATCAGGGTGGCGATGAAGTTGCGACCACCAGCGGAAAGCTGCGTGCCGAACAAATCACTGACCAGACTTAAGAGCTGTTCGCTACTGACCTTGGGATGGCCGATGAAACCGGCCAGCGCCGGATCAGACACCGCTGTGGCCAGAGTCTGCAACGTAGCCGACCAGGCTGCGACCTCGCCATGCTCGACAGCGTAGGCGAAGGCCGCAGCGGCATAGGGACGGGCGATGGTGAGTTTCTCTTGCATGACCGCTTACAGGTTGGCTGCGAGCTTGTCGAGCACGTCGCGATGCGCTTTTTCGTCGACTTCACGCATCAGGATCTGCTCGGCGCCGACCAGCGCGAGACGTGCTACCTGACCACGCAGTTCGTCGCGTGCCTGGTTGCGATTCTGCTCGATCTCGGCGCTTGCCGACTGCTTGATCCTATCGGCTTCCTCACGCGCGGTGTGCTTGGCAGCTTCAACGATTTCGTCAGCGCGCTTGTGCGCCTGATTGATGAAATCCTGAGCCTTGTCCTTGCCTTCGCGAAGGAGTTCGGTTGCACGCTTCTCGGCAAGCTCGAGATCGTGCTTGCCACGCTCACCAGCGGCCAGGCCGTCGGCAATGCGCGTCTCACGCTCTTCCAAAACCTTGATGATCGGCGGCCACACGTATTTGACGCAGAACCAGACGAATATCCCGAAAGATATCATCTGGCCCAACAGTGTCAGATTCATGTTCATGACGATGGGCCTAGCTTGTTATGGACCGCAGCTTAGTGAGCGATCTGGCCAAGGAAGGGGTTGGCGAACATCAAGAGCGCCGCGAAGGCGATGGCGATAATCGGCACCGCGTCAGTCAGACCGAGCATGAGGAACATGCGCGCCTGCAGCATCGGCACCAGTTCGGGCTGGCGAGCCGCGCCTTCCAGGAACTTGCTGCCGAGGATACCGATACCCACGCCAGCACCCAACGCACCCAGACCGACCATGACACCGGCAGCCAGGGCCGAAAAGGCAACTATAGATTCCATAGTTATTCTCCTCTGATAAATTTCGTTGAAAAAGAAATCGATTAATTAATGCGAGTCGTCGTGACTCTCATGAGCCTGGCCCAGATACACGATGGTCAGCATCATGAAAATGTAGGCCTGCAATGTGATGACCAGAATATGGAAGATCGCCCACGGCACCGACACTGCCCACTGCAACCAGAACGGAATCAGCGCGGTGATCAGCACAAACACCAGCTCACCGGCGAACATGTTGCCGAACAGTCGCAAGGACAGCGACAGCGGCTTGGCGATAAAGGACACGAGTTCGAGTGGCAGATTGGCCAACACCATCCATTTGCCAAAGGGATGGAATAGGAATTCACCGACGAAACCGCCGATACCTTTGACCTTGATGCCGTAGAAAATCATCAGCAGGAAGACCGAAATCGACATGCCGAAGGTGGCATTGACATCGGTGGTCGGCACCATCTTCATATGACCAAGACCAGCAGCCGAAGCGAGCATCGGCACCACATCGACCGGCATGAGATCCATGAGGTTCATCATGAAGATCCAGGCGAAGATGGTCAGGGCCAACGGTGCGATGAGCGCATTACGGCCGTGGAAAGCGTCTTTCACGCTACCCGCCACCATCTCGACGATCCATTCAATAAATAGCTGCAGACGGGATGGTTTGTCGATCGACACATTGGCGGCGACTTTGCGGAAGAAGTAACAGAAGATGACCCCACTCAGCAGCGCCCAGGCCATGGTATCGACGTTGACGGCCATGAAGCCCATGGCCTTCGCATCGGCCGCATGTTCGGCAAAACCCAACGAGCCATCGGGTAAACGCCCGTAGGTCAGGTTCTGGATGTGATGACCGATATATTCAGCGGGTGAAGCCGATGACATTGACTAAAATCCGATGTTATCCATTCGTACTTACGGAAGCCGCGCCCGTGGCCGGCGACTGCGGTGCTTCACCGACATCGATGAACAGCAGCGCCAGCCAGTTGCTCGCCACCATCGCGAGATAACTCGTGACGACGATCAAGAACACGACATTCAGGAGCCGAATCGCAATCACGAACAATGCAATCGTGAAGGCGATTTTGAGCAATTCCCCCGTATAAATTCCGCGCAACGACTCGCTCGGCGTTGCGCCCGGTCCACTCCGAAGCAGACGTCTGGCCAAGTAGAAATTGGGCACGATCGCGATGATTGCGCCGACCAAGGCCGAATAGGCCGCAGTCTTTCCGAACCAAACGCCAAGTATCAACGTCAGCGCCACGGCAGCCAATGACTGCCCGGCGATCAACTTGTTCATCGCGTGCCGCGCGCGCTCGCGCAAGGGGCCACGAACCACGCCTTGAGAGCGCTGAGTTGTGAGCACGCTATCTTCTACCGGCGTTAAGTGGGCGAGTTTAGCCGCTCATGCCGCAACGCGGCAAGCCTTGGCAGCGAAAACTTTACTATTTGATATGCGCGAGAATGCCATCGAGTTCATCCAGCGAGCCGTAATGAATGACCAGGGTGCCTTTGCCGCCCGTCGCATGGCGGATCGCGACGTCTGCACCGAGTTTTTCCGACAGCGATTGCTCGAGCTGTCGTACATTCGGATCGACCTCGCGCTTGGGCGCCGCTGGCTTGTCACTCTGTTCACCCTTCAAACGCCGCACTAGTGCTTCGGCCTCGCGTACCGACAAGCCAGCGGTAGCGATTTTCCGCCCCGCCTCGACCTGTACCGCGCCAGCCAGCCCGAGCAGCGCACGCGCATGGCCCATCTCGAGGTCACCGCGCTCCAGCATTTCGCGGCAAGGCGCTTCCAGTTCCAACAGGCGCAACAGATTGCTGACCGCCGCGCGGGAGCGGCCGACTGCCTCGGCGACTTCCTGATGGGTCATACTGAATTCACGAATCAGGCGTTCGAACGCCAACGCTTCTTCGATGGGATTCAACTGCTCGCGCTGGATGTTCTCGATCAGCGCGATGCTCATCGCCTGCGCATCGGGCACGCGCTTGATGAGGGCAGGAATGGTGCTCAAGCCCGCCAGTTGGGTGGCGCGCCAGCGGCGCTCGCCGGCAATCAATTCATAACGGCCACCGTCGCCGATCGGACGGATCACGACCGGCTGCACCACGCCCTGCGCTTTGATCGAGTCCGCCAGTTCCTGCAGCGTATCGGTCTTCATGTCCAGACGCGGCTGATACTGGCCGCGCTGAATGAGATCGACTGGCACCATCTTCAACTGGTCACCGTTGGATTCCTCGATGGCGACCTGATCGGCGCCGAGACCCAGCAAAGCGTCGAGTCCGCGCCCGAGTCCACGTTTCTTGATGCTCATGGCCGCCGTATACCCCTGTTGTGG